>CANHKJ010000004.1 GCA_947460915.1 Verrucomicrobiia bacterium | reverse complement strand
GAGCATGGGCATCGGCCATCGCTGGTCAGAAATCGCCCGCATGTATGCCGAAGTGAACCTACTCTTTGGCGACATCGTCAAAGTCACCCCTTCCTCGAAAGTGGTCGGCGACATGTGCATGTTCCTCATTTCCCGCGGCGTCAAGCCCGGCGATGCTCACAGCTACTTGCAAAGCCTGCCATCTGGCACCAACTTCCCGGAAAGTGTCATCGACATGCTCCAAGGCGGTCTTGGTCAACCGATGGGTGGCTGGCCAAAAGACATCCAAAAAATCATCCTCGGTAACAAGAAGCCCTTCACTAATCGCCCCGGCGAGCGTGCGGAAAAAGTTGATCTTGAAAAAACACGCGTCGAAGTCGCGAAAATCACCGGCCACAAAGCAGCCAGCGATGACGAGCTTTACTCCTACCTGATGTATCCGCAGGTCTACAAAGACTTCGTCAAATCCCGCAAAACCTTCAGCGATCTCTCGGTACTGCCGACCCCTGCCTTTTTCTACGGTCTCAAGGACAAAGAAGAAGTCACCCTCAGCCTCGAAGCTGGAAAAACCTTGTTCATCCGCCTGCACAACATCACCGAGGTCGATGCCGCCGGTCAGCGCACTGCGATCTTCGAACTCAACGGCTACCCACGCCACGTTCAGGTCGATGACAAGAGCGCCGTCAAGGCCAGCACCTCGCGCCCCAAAGGCGACCCCGCCGATCCTTGCCAAATCGCGGCCCCGATGCCTGGCATGGTCGCTAGCATTGCCGTCAGCATCGGCCACAAGGTCAAAGAGGGCGACGCCCTGCTCACCCTGGAGGCCATGAAAATGTTCACCACCGTCACCGCCCCCTCCAACGGAACCGTGCAAGAAATCCTCGTCGAAGTCGGCAACACCCTCGAAAGCAAGGATTTGATGATCAAGCTAGTGAAGTGATTCCCGTCGCAAAATCCGTATGAAATCCCCCCTCTCCCCCAAAAAAACTCAACTTTTTCAGATTGTTGTGTTGACATCGCCCCAGATTTCTCTATCTTCCCCGCCCCGACCTGCTCCGCAGCGTCTTATTACACATTTCTTTATTACTACGTAACAAGCACAAGTCATGGAACCTACCTACCGCCCATCAAAACGCACACGCAAGCAACAACACGGTTTCCGTGCCCGTATGGCTACCAAAGGAGGTCGCGCTATCTTGAATCGCCGCCGCCAAAAAGGACGTAAGCGCCTTATGGGCAAAGGTGCAGAGGTGCACTTCAAACGCCATACCCAACAACACACTTCGAACTAAGTGCAGGAGATCTCCCGCTGATGCGACTTCCTCGGAAGCACACCATGAAAAAGCGGGCCGACTTCCAGAAGGTCCGTGAGACCGGCCGCTCCAAAGCTGGCCGGTTTCTCGTTTTAAGCACGCTCGAGGATGCGCAATTGCCTCACTTTATGGTCGCCTTCATCACTACCAAAAAAACTGGTAAAGCCCACGACAGAAATCTTCTGCGTCGGCGTTTTCGTGATATCATCCAGCGCCATCTCCACCAGATCCAGCCATCGATGCGCTACCTCGTCGTCATCGCTCGCTACAACACGATCCAAGCCAGCTTTGCTGAGCTTGAACATGATTGGCTGAAAACCGCTCGCCGTCTGGGAATTCTCCAGTCTCCGGCTACCCCCACTCCCCCTTCTCTCTCCTCGCAGCCTTCATGATGCATGATTTCCCAAGCGGTCACCTTTCTCATTCGCTGCCTGATCCGTTTTTACCAGCGCTTGATCAGCCCGGCGCTCAAGGTCATTTTCGGCCCCCATTCTGGCTGTCGCTATCAGCCGACATGCTCGCACTATTTTCTCCAAGCCGTGGAAACCCACGGACCAATTCGTGGTTCATGGCTCGGCACCTGTCGCATTATGCGCTGCCATCCTTGGGGCGGATTCGGTCACGATCCCGTGCCACCTCGCAAGTCTTCCCTTTCAACCAACGCAGAGCCACAACCTCCGTGCTCGCACCATCACTAATCTCTACCAATTGCCATTATGTACGATAAAAAAACATGGGTCGTCGTCACCCTTTGCAGCCTGATTATTGGCTACTCATTTTACGATTCCTCGAAAAAAGCGGGCATCCTCGCCGACCAACGCGCGGAACAAGCTCGCATCGAAGCTTTCAATAAAAAAGCAGCTGACGAGGCGAAGGCGAAAGCCGTAGCGGAGAACCCTGAGGCTGTGCCAGAAGCTGACAAAACTACGCCTGCTCCTGTTACCGTTGCCGAAAACATCATCGCGCTCGATACCGCAGAGGTTTCCTTCGTGCTCACCAACAAGGGTGCTGGAGTCAAGCATGCCGTTCTGAAAAATGAATACGAAATCGGCGACAAAAAAATCCCGATCCACATCAACCAAGGAGCGGTCAATCCTGTCGGCGCACTCACGCGTGGCACATTTACCTCCGATGCCTTGATTTACGAATACAAAGCTGATCAATCCGTATCGGGCAAATCCGCAGTCTTCGTCGCGCAGAGTCCAGAGGGACTGATCGTGAAAAAAATCTACAGCATCCAAGAAGATCAAAGCGCACCAGGCGCACCCTATTTGCTGAACTTCGATGTCATCATCGAAAATGCCTTGGATACTCCAATCGCGCTCAACCAATGGACGCTCGCTCTCGGCTCGGCTGGACCGCTACACGCCAAAGAATGGCCAGACCAGACAACATTCTTTTTCAATGATGCGGGTAACTATGATTACGTAGCAGCCACTAAATTTGCAGGCGGCTGGTTAAGCGATGAAAAACTTTCCGATGAGCGCCAACTCGGTGCCGCAAAGCTCGCCGGCGTATGCGATCAGTTTTTCACCATTGCACTCAAATCTCAAGCCCCCTATGGCAGCAGCGTGATTGCTTCCACCTACGATGTTCGTTTTGATGGCGTCGAGAAGCCCCTCAAAGGCATAGCCTCGCACTTACGCTTGCCTTCCGTGAGCCTAGCAAAAGGCGAACAAAACAAAAACAGCTTTCAGATTTACATGGGGCCGAAGAATAACAACATGCTGCGCAAAATGGGCAGCGAGTGGGGCGAAATCATGAACTACGGTTGGTTTTCTCCGATCAGTCGCTTGCTCAACTGGACTCTGCATTGGATCCATGCGGCAATCTCAAAAATGTCCGATGTCTGGTCCTGGGGCATTTCGATTGTGATCCTCACACTCGTCGTGCGCACCGCGATTTGGCCACTCTACAACAAGTCGAATCGCTCGATGAAGCGCATGGCCAAGCTCAAGCCAGAAATGGATCAGATTAAGGAAAAATACTCCAGTGACCCCGCCAAGATGAATCAGGAGGTGATGAAGATGTATAAAAAGTATGGAGTCAACCCGATCGGCGGATGTCTGCCTATGCTTCTCCAGATCCCCATTTTCTTCGGCTTCTATCGCATGCTCCAGTATGCCGTCGAGTTACGCCACGAGCCCTTTTTGTGGTGGGTCACCGATCTTTCACAGCCCGACACCATCGGTCATTTCATGGGCTTCCCGATCAACATCCTACCGATCGTGATGACCCTAACGAGCTTTGCACAGATGGCAATGATGCCCAAGACCGGTGATAAAATGCAGCAGCGCTTGATGATGTTCATGCCCTTCATGTTCCTCATTTTCTGCTACTCCTTCGCTTCTGCATTGGCCCTCTACTGGACTACGCAAAACATTTTCACCATTTTCCAAACCTGGATCACCGCGAAAATGCCCGAGCCCAAGCTTGTGGAAAAACCAGTAGATCCGACCAAGCCGAAGAAGAAAACTTTCATGGAAAAGATGATGGAAAAGCAGGAAGAATTGCAGCGTGCCCAAGCCGCCAAAGCTCGTGGTGAGTCCTCCGATATGCGCGATGTAACGCCAAATAAGAAGCCACGACCACCCAAAACTGGCGGTTGATCGTTGTCAAATATCCCCCATTCTACCGTGCAATATTCCTTGCACTTATGCACATCCGCATTACTCTCCCGCAACCAAATTTCCGCTAACAAATTTCTTATTTTATGATCAAATGGATTCTTCAAAAAATCGTCGGCAATAAAAACCAACGAGAAGTCCGCCGCATTCGACCGGTGGTAGCACGCATCAACGAGATTGAAGAAGCCCTGCAGCGCGAGCCTGAGGAAAAATTGCGCGAGTTGACACAAAAGTGGCGCGATCATTTGGCCCGTTATCATGATCTCAAGGCTCCAGCCAAACCTACGCTCCATCGCATGGACGACCAAGAGCTCAAGGATGTGGCTCTTGAAATCGAGGCACGCTTTTCGCGCATGCGCGATGAATTTCCCGAGCTCCCTGCCAGCATTGAGCCGACACCTGAAGCCATCGAGGCAGCGAAGGAAGCATTCCGCAGCATCGAGCCAACTTTTCGCGAGCGCCGCGCGAAGTATCTGGAACAAATTTTGCCCGATGCCTACGCCGTTGTCAAAAATGGCGCACGCCGCATGTGCGGTCGGCAGATCACCGTTTGTGATCACACCTTGACTTGGGAAATGGTGCATTTTGATGTTCAGCTCATCGGTGGTATAGCGCTCCATCGCGGCATGATTGCTGAGATGCAAACAGGTGAAGGAAAAACGCTCGTAGCTACGCTGCCGGTTTATCTCAATGCTCTCACAGGACTTGGCGTGCACATCGTCACCGTCAACGACTACCTCGCCCGTCGTGACTCGGAGTGGATGGGCTCGCTCTACCAATATCTCGGTCTCACTGTGGGTTGCATTCAGAATCAGATGCACCCACAAGATCGTCGCGATCAATATGCCTGCGACATCACCTACGGCACCAACTCAGAATTCGGCTTCGATTACCTTCGCGACAACGGCATGGCGAACACTGTCGATGAGCAAGTGCAGCGCGTTCACTACCTCGCCGTAATCGACGAGGTAGATTCGATCTTGATCGATGAAGCGCGGACACCGCTCATCATTTCAGGTCCTGCTACTGTTTCTTCACACCAATATGACACCTACAAGCCGCTGATCGATCGCTTGGTAAAAAAACAAACTGAGCTGTGCAATGAACTAGCCGCCGAAGCCAAAACAAAACTCGATGCCGGTGACAAAGAAGAAGCCGGTCGCGCCCTCTTCAAGCTTAAGCTCGGACAACCACGTAATCGCCAATTCATGCGCTTGATGGAAGAGCCAGAAAATCGTCGCTTGCTCGAAAAAACTGAGCTCTCTTTCTACCAGGATGCTCAGAAACGCGAACTTTTTGCGATCAAGGAAGAGCTGTATTTCACCATCGATGAAAAAGCCAACGATGCCGATTTGATGGAAATGGGTCGCAATTTCCTCGCACCAAATGAGCCCGATGCCTTCGTTCTCCCAGACCTTGGAACCGCATACGGCGAGATCGATGCCAATCCGAAACTGAGTGACGAAGAACGTTTCTCGCGCAAAGAAGCCCTACAAGCCAAGCTGGATGTTCAGGGTGAAAAAATGCACAACATTTCCCAACTCCTCAAGGCCTATTGCATCTATGAAAAAGATGTGCAGTATGTTGTCACCGAAGGGAAAGTTGTCATCGTCGATGAAAACACCGGACGCGAAATGCCTGGTCGCCGTTGGTCCGATGGCTTGCATCAAGCTGTAGAGGCCAAAGAGGGTTGCCAGATCGAACGTGAGACGCAAACTTACGCGACGATTACCATTCAGAACTATTTCCGCCTCTACGAAAAACTCGCAGGTATGACCGGCACCGCTGAAACCGAAGCGGCAGAGTTTTCTGACATTTACAAACTCGACGTATTGCCAATCCCGACAAACCAGCCAAATTCTCGCGTCGATCTCAACGACCAAGTTTTCAAAACACGTCGTGAAAAATTCAATGCCGTGGTGAAAAAAATCGCCGAGGCCCACGAAAAAGGACAACCTGTTCTTGTCGGTACCGCATCCGTGGATGCATCGGAAACACTCAGCCGATTGCTGAAACGCGAGAAGATCGAGCACGCTGTTCTCAACGCCAAGTATCACCGCCAAGAAGCGGAAATCATTTCTAACGCCGGACAACGCAATGCAGTCACGGTTTCCACCAACATGGCGGGTCGTGGCACCGACATCAAATTGGGCGCGGGAGTTGCTGAACTCGGCGGACTTTTTGTGATCGGCACCGAGCGTCATGAATCACGCCGCGTCGATCGCCAGTTGCGCGGACGTTGTGCCCGTCAAGGTGACCCTGGTTTGTCTCAGGCCTATCTTTCCTTTGAAGATGACCTGATGCGCAACTTCGCGGCCGCCGAGCGCATGACCCAGATGATGGAACGTTTCGGCATGGAAGACGGTGAGGCTCTTGAACACTCTTGGCTCAACCGCTCGGTCGAAACCGCACAGAAACGCGTCGAGCAACGCAACTACATTTGGCGCAAACGCGTTCTTGATTTCGATGACGTCATGAACAAACAGCGCGAAGTCGTTTACGGCTATCGCAATGAAGTACTCTCCACCGAATCGCCACGCGATCTGGTGACCGAAATCATCGAGAAGGTCATTCCTGCAAATGTCACAGGCTACTTTGCTGGTCGCGATGACAATTCACCCGACCTCACCGAGCTATTCCATTGGATTCAAGGAAACCTGCCTGTTCGTGTTACGCTCGATGAAATTCAGAGTGCGAAAACACCCGATCAAATTACTGATCTGTTGATTCAGCGCGTGAAAGACGCTTACGAAAGCCGCACCTCCAATCTGCCACCCGAAATCATGGAGCAGGAAGAGCGTCGCATGGTTCTCGCCGCGATTGACAAGCAATGGCAAGCCCACCTCTACAACATGGATGCCCTGCGCGAAGGCGTTTACCTACGTGCACAAGGTCAGAAAGATCCTTTGGTCGAATACAAAAATGAGGCCTACAATTTGTTTGTCGAGCTGATGGGCAATATCGAGCAAGAAGCCTTCCACAACTTGTTCCGCTCCGCAGCAGCCATCGAGGCTTTCCTCAAGCAACTGCAAAGTGCACCTCGCCAAATGCAAGCCAGTGATGAAATCGGCCACGACAACATCGCACGCAGCGGTCCAGTGAGCGCCGAACTTTTGCCATCACCTGAAGGCACACAAATCAAGCTGAACTTGCCGAAGCGCCGCCCGAGTTTTGACATTGCTACCTCTGGTCGCAATGCCCCCTGCCCTTGCGGTTCGGGTAAAAAATTCAAGCAATGCTGCGGTCAAGAGCCTGAGGCGGAGGCTTGATCAATTGCGAACTTTGATTGTGAGTAAAAGGGATGGCAAATCCCTTCTCCATATTCTGTTTTTGTGAAGAAAACGCTTTCCCGCTTGGCGTGTATGCATTACGTTGCGCCCCGCTATGTGGAAAGGTCGTTTTACGCAAGATACGTCAAGTTTGGTCCAGCAGTATGGAGAATCAGTGTCGTATGATTGGCGACTTTTTCCTCATGACATCGCAGGTTCGATCGCCCATGCTCGTGCGCAAAAGCACGCAGGATTTTTGACCGACGAGGAATTTTCTCAAATCGAAACTGGACTGCTCGCAATCCGCAAAGACATCGAGGACGGAAATTTCGAGTTCAAGACATCGCTGGAAGACATCCACATGAACATCGAGGCTGAGCTGACGCGTCGCATCGGTCCCGCAGGTGCAAAACTTCACACCGCTCGCTCGCGCAACGATCAGGTGGCGACGGATACTCGTCTGTATTGCCGTGCGCAGGTTGATTCCTTGGTCGAGGCGATGAAAAATTTGCAACGCGCCCTACTCGACCGTGCCGATGTCTATGCGGATGCCGTCATGCCTGGCTACACGCATTTGCAACGCGGCCAACCAGTAACGGCAGGTCATCATTTTTTGGCTTACGTAGAAATGTTAGAGCGCGATGTTTCGCGTCTGCTCGATGCCCGCAAGCGCTTGAATATTTCGCCTCTTGGCTCGGGTGCATTGGCTGGTTCCACGATCAATCTCGACCGCCGTGCGATCGCACAAGAACTTGGCTTTGATGCAGTGACCACCAACTCGATGGACGCCATCGCGGATCGCGACTACATCGCCGAAATCATTTTTGTGATCGCGCTTTGCGGCGTCCATCTTTCGCGTCTGAGCGAGGATTTGATCTTGTGGTGCAGTGCGGAATTTTCCTTCGCTCATCTCGCCGATGCTCACACTACGGGATCGTCGCTGATGCCACAAAAGAAAAATCCCGATGTCTGCGAACTCACACGCGGCAAGACCGGTCGTCTTATGGGCAACCTTGTCGCCATTCTCACCGCGATTAAAGGACTGCCGCTCACATACAATCGCGATCTGCAAGAGGACAAAGAGCCGCTCTTTGATTCCATCGATACCCTGCATCTCGCTCTCGCCGTGAATACCGAGATGATTTCTGCTATGACCATGCGTGTGGATCATTGTGCCGCAGCAGCTGCAGATCCGATGCTGCTCGCGACCGATCTCGCTGATTACCTTGTGAAAAAAGGTGTGCCATTTCGTCATGCACACGAACTCGTGGGCAAAGCCGTGGCAGAAGCAATTGCGAGCAAGACGCCACTCGATCAATTGGATCTCACGAAAATCAGCGAGCACTACGGAAATGATACGTCCGAGATTTTTCAACTCAGCCGCGCGCTCAAAGCTCGCACCAACCCCGGTTGCCCCAACCCTGAAATTGTGCGTCAGCAAATTTCTCGCTGGCAGGCACAACTTGCCTAACACCGCGCCATGGCCTTTACCGTGTCCGCCAACTTTGCGATCGCGGCTGATGGAAAAATCAGCAGTGATCCACATCGCCCGTCGGGCTGGACCTCAGCGCAAGACCATCAACGCTTGTTAGAATTACGACGTAATGCCGATGCGATCATCGTTGGTCGTGGCACTCTTTGCGCGGATAACATGAGCTTGACAGTCCCTAATCAAGCACGTCAACCACTGCGTTGCGTGGTCAGTCGACATGGAAATTTCAGCGGCGATGAGAAGATTTTTCACAGCCACGGCGGCGACATTCACCTTCTCGTGACCGATGCCAGCAGCAGTGATTTCACGCGTGATGGTGTGACTTTACACTTTGGAAACCTAACAGATTTCTTTCATGAACTGCATCGCGATCAAGGTGCGCAGCACATACACTGCGAGGGCGGAGGCATGCTGTTGCGTGATTTGTTAGATCACGATCTACTCGATACACTCCACCTGACGTGGGCCGCGCATACCTTGTTTGGCGGCACGAATGCTCCAACAATCTCAGGACTAGCAGACGGGAAGTTTTCTCCCAGTCGACACTTTTCGTTAGTGGAAATGATCGAATCTGGGGCAGATGGTGAAATATTCCTCACCTACCAACGCAACGATTTAACGAAATAGCAAATCAATGCTCGGCGGGTTTTTCCTCACCATGAGCTGCTTTCTCGCTGTGCCCAGTATCATGAGAGCCATGAGAATGAAGGCGTTTGGTATCCTCGAATTTGTGACGTTCACAGGAAGTGATCGCGAATGCACCAAGAGCCAACAGAAACAGAACGTTTTTCATCTCGGCGCTGTCATAGCCGAGCATGCCGACGTTGGCAACACTGGAAACGCAAATTTTTCAGGTTATGCCTGTGCGCCTCGGAGCCACTCAGCAACACGAGAAGCAGCACGCTCGTGAGCACCTTCGCCTCCGAGTAAATCAGCAGTGACTTTCAGTTGGTGCTTCATGCCTTCTAGGTAGGACTCATCGTAAAGCAATCGTTTCATTTCGGCAACGATGGCTGGCGGATTCGCCTGATCTTGAATGAGCTCTCGCACTACGGATTTTCCTGCAAGAATGTTGACCAGCCCGATGTGCGGAATTTTGATCAACATTTTGGCGAGATAATACGTCAGTGCCGCCACCTTATACACCAGGCAATTCGGCAAGCCGAAATACGCAGCTTCGAGGGTCGCTGTGCCGCTAGCAATGACCCCGCAGGCAGCTCGCTGCATAAGATGCAGGCTTCCGCCATCGGTAACGGTTACCGCTTCTTCCATGGCAGATTCTTCGACCATACGGCGCATCATTGCTGCCAATTTACCCGATGCCGCAGGTGCCTCGAAGCGCAAATTAGGTTGCTCGGCGTGGAGCAATTTCGCGCTCTCGAGCATCGTAGGGAAAAGTCGCGTCACTTCGCGCTCTCGACTCCCCGGTAGCAATGCCACCAATCCAGCCTCCCGAGAAATTTCCTGCCGCTCCGCTTCCAGCTCGTCCACCAGCGGATGACCGACAAAAGTGGTCTTGAGCCCAGCAGATGCAAAAATCTCTCGCTCGAAGGGAAAAAGACACATCATTTCATCAAGCAATTTTACCATCTTCGGAATACGTCCACGATTCCAAGCCCAGACTTGTGGGCTGATGTAGTAGACAATTTTCGTCTTGGGAAGAGAGGCGCGCACCGCTTTGGCAAAGCGCAAATTAAAGCCAGGGTAATCGACGAGCAACAAAACTTCAGGCTGCATTTTCTGTGCTTCTGCCAACATTTCGGCAAATTGCTGCTTAAACCAACCGTAGTGCTTGATTACCTCCCAAAATCCCATAACAGCAGAATCCTCTACCCAGTCGCGTAAACCTTCACCGACGATTTCCTTCATTTGCGGACCACCCGCACCACGAATGGTAAGATCGGAAAAATCACGTCGTAATGAACGCAGTAGTCCCGCTCCATGCGCATCTCCGCTCAATTCCCCAACCACAATATACAAAGACTTCGGCATGCGCGCACATGCTACCAAGCACAAGCCCATCCGTCCACCTCCAAACATTACGAAAAATTAAAATTACGATTGATTTTATGCAAAAGGAAAGGCACGTTCTTTCTCGCAACATGTCTGATCCATCCACTGACCCCGTACCTCTAGGTGAAATCCTTCAAGGCCCCAGCCCGTTCGAGCAATTCCTGGAACGCAATCAAAAGCTTATCGCTGTGGCTGCAGTTGCTGCAGGCCTAGGGATTGGTGGATTTATGGTTTATCGCACCATCGCTGCTGATAATGCCACCGCAGCTGGAGCGGCTCTGTCACAAGCCAAAGACATCGCTGATTTGGAGAAAGTCAAAACTGAGTATGCCAACACGCCGTCGGCTGTCACGGCAGCTTTGCAAATTTCCGATAAGCAATGGGCAAACAATCAACAAGATGAAGCAATCTCAACTCTGCGCGAAATTGTTGAAAAATTCCCACAACACCCTGCCCATATAATCGCTCAAAACGCACTTGGTCACCGTTTGCTAGAGCAAGACAAGACTGGCGATGCCGAGCTCGCATTTCAATCTGTCATCGATTCTCCATCTGGCACATTCCTCGCCCCCATGGCCATGATTTCACTCGGCGATATCGCGAACAAAGGTGGCGATAAGGCCAAGGCCGAAGAATTTTACAAAAAAGTCGGCGACAAATACAAGGAGAGCACCTTCGCCTCGCTAGCCACCGATCGACTCAAATTCCTCAATTTCGTCGCTCCAACCGAAGTCGAGGCTCCACCTGTCGTATCCTCACCACCATCATCCATCGCTCAGCCTGATCCTGCGCAAGCTCCAGCTAATCCAAATGGCAATCCACTCTTGGAAACGCTGAATCAAGGCACATCAGAGCAAGGCGACAAGAGCGAAGCAGAAGGAGCTTCACTTCCTCCCAAATCCGCGGCTGACACAGGCGATCAAGGGGAACAAGAGGAAGAGAGCCTGCCTGACAAACAGTAACCACTCATTTTCATCCACCACCATCAACGAGACAACCATATGTTCCAAAAAGTAATCGGCCAAAAATCAGGAGAAACCACTACATCCACCCCAAGCAGCGCACCTTCACCTACCAACGCAGCAACTAGCGCTCCCGCAGCCGCTTATCCGTCTTCTCTACAACCAACCGCCGCAGTACGACCCACAAGCTCGGCCCCGCGCAACGTGCTTTCAACCGATGTGGAAGTGAAGGGCACGCTGAAATTCACCAACGACTTGATCGTAGATGGTCGCATCGAAGGTGAAATTCAGTCTGATGGCAATCTGACCATCGGCGAAAATGCCCGCATCAAAGCCGAAATTCGCACGGCCACTGTCACAGTACACGGCAAAGTGCACGGCAATATTACCGCCAACGATCGCGTCGATCTCAAAGCAGGTGCCGAAGTTGTCGGCGACATCAAATCAAAAATTCTCACCATGGAACCTGGTGCGATCTTCGTTGGTAAGTCCACCATCGGCACACCAACCACGGCTCCTGCTGGCAATGCACCAGCAAAAGATAAAGCGTAATTCCCTCTGCATTGTGCATGCTGGTTTCTGCCGCAAAATACCTTCGTGAACGATTGAATACAGGACTATGATCTTGTCAAAAAAAGGCGTGCTAGTGACGATCACTAGCACGTTTTTTTATATTGATTTTTCTTCTCCGTCAGTCGAGCCCAGGAGCCCCTCGCCCGATCATCTTTACTGAATGCAAGGCCCAAAATAAGGAATTTCGATTGGCGATTTCAACCATGTGCTGCGTCTGCAGCGCCGGCATCGAACTCAAAGGCGGCGAAGCCCTCCGTCGCAGTGCACTGATTAAACTGAGTATCAAGTCCAAGTAGCGCTGCACAAACGTAATCTGCGCACGACTCCCGAAAAAGTTCTGCTTAGCCTGTCACACGTGCCCCCAGAGCGCCAAGCCTTCGGCAAAGCCCAAGTCTTATACTGTCTTGCCTGCCGTGCACAAATCAGCCTGCAGAACTACGAGGTCAACGAGAACTGGCTTCGTCGCACCCAAACCCGCGACAATTTCCACATTTTGAAAAAACTAGATACAAGGAGTGATGATCCAAGGCCATAATCTCATCATCTAAGACATTTTTCGTAGCACGATCGAATACTTCAGCAAAGTGTTGTTTGCAGAACTCTCTAAAATCCTTTGTAAAACTTCCAGCCTTCACCTTCATGTGACGCTTGAATGTGTGCTCGAAAGTCAACCTTCCATTCACAACCGAAGCGACCTGATCGAGGGTAAATTGCAGAGATTAATCGTCGCAACCGTGCGGTGACGCTCGACAAATAAGCTCTTGGTGATGGATGGAAACATCGACATTAAGCCAAGGTTCAAGCAAAAGGGAATGTTAGTCATCAAGCAATCAACTACATCATAAGAAAAGCTTGATATTTAATCCTCGTTGCTTTTTTCTCATCTGTCCCCCTGCTTTAGGCTTGATCTTTCTCAAATCCTCGCTAGCATGGCGCTGCGCAGAAGCCGCTACAGAGCATCTGCCTATCAACCATCATGGCAGCAACAAGGCCCACCACAAGCACTACCGTTCACCCTATTTTCCACTTGGGTCAATCGGAAGCGCGTAAATCACCCGCAGAGTTGCGCGGAGATTTCGCTCGCTTGCCATTCCGCTCACGATTTCTTGCGAGCCTGAGATCATTTATGATCCTCGTGCCTCCTGTCCTGCTGCCATCAACCACGAAACACATATACCATGTCCAACGGAACACAGGAACAAAGCCGTAATAACGGCAATCGCAATCGGAACCGCAACCGTAATAACGGCGGTCGTAACAATGGCAATCGCAACAACAATAGCAACCGCCCACAGAACCCTGATCAAAAAAGTAACAACCGCGGTCTCTCGCAGCACCAGTCATTTGTGAATCGCAAGCCCGTCAAACTGACGTTCTGGCAGAAAATTCTCAAACTGATCGGCCTCTACAAAGAGCCAACCACAGGTGGTAAGCAGGAATCCCGAGACAAAGGCAATCAAGGCAAGCCGAAGTTTGAAGGCCCCCGCCCCGAGCGCGGTCCTAAGCCCGAAAAACAAGCACCACGCAGCAACACGCGTGATGCACGTCAAGGTGGAGAAGGCCGACAGTCTGGTGAAGCGCGTCCGCCTCGTGAACCACGTGCCCCGCGTGAACGTCGGGAGCCAACCTTGACTGATGTCGAGTCCACACGCCTCTACATCGGAAACTTGTCCTATGACGCCACCGAGTCCGACATCGAAGAATTGTTCAAAGGCATCGGCCCAGTCCGCTCCGTCGAGGTTGTTTACAACAAGCACACACACAAATCCAAAGGCTATGGCTTTGTGGAAATGCTTCGCATCGATGAAGCCAAGCGCTCTGTCGAAGTTCTGCACGATCAACACTTCATGGGCCGTCAACTCATCGTTTCTGGTGCCAAGGCGAAAAACGCCGAAGACATCGCTGAGCACGCCGCAGCCCGCGAGCGCAAGGAGCAATCCGTTGCTACCACAGCCGCTGTTGCAGCTGCTCCTGTCGAAGCCACAGCTGCTGTCATTGAGACTGCCGAAGCCGTTGCGGACACCGCAGCAGCGACAGTGGAAGAGACCGTGAGCGAAGTTACAACCGTCACCGAAGCCGTAGTGGAAGGCGGCGTGATCGAAGAAATTCACTCGCTCGAAGCCGATTCTCAAAAAGAAAACTTCTCCTAATCACCATCAAATCTCACTCAAACGCCGCATCCTCACCGATGCGGCGTTTTTTTGTGCCGATCTAAGCCGACAGCTACGCGAAATGCTTGACCTCACAGCCTGCGAACGCTTGAATTTCCCCATGGATCGCCGCACCTTCCTCCGTCATTCCTCCGCTGCCCTTGCCGCCACAGCTTTCAGCTCATGCTCCTCGGGCGCAGAAACTCCTACGCTGCATGTTTTTACTTGGTCCGACTATCTTGACCCTGCCTTGCAGGAAAAATTTGAAACACTTCACAAATGCAAAGTCGTTATCGATACCTTTGATTCGAATGAATCAATGTTTGCCAAAATTAAAGGCGGTGCCGCCGGCTACGATATTCTTGTACCCTCTTCCTATATGGTCAAAGCCTTGGTGCGAGAGAACTTACTTCTCAAGCTCGACCACAGCTTACTCAGCCAACTGAAAAACATCGATGCAGGACATCTAGCCAAAGCCCTCGATCCGAAAATGGAATACTCCGTGCCCTACATGTCGGCCCCTACCTGCGTGGCCTTTCTGGGATCGAAACTCGGCAACGTCGAGCCATCCTATTCGATTTTCCAAAACCCCGCCGCCAAAGGTCGGACGACTCTGCTTAACGACATGCGCGAGGTTATCGGAGCCGCCCTCCTCTCTCTCGGTTTCTCGATGAATTCCGTCAATGCCGACGAGATTGCCAAAGCCACGCAAGTCGTCATCGAATGGAAAAAGAACATCGCAAAGTTTGATAACGAGCAATACAAAAGCGGCATCGCTTCGGGCGAGTTTTTCTTAGTGCAGGGCTATGCTGGTGAATTAATTACCACTGCCGCGGAGAATGAGGACGTGCAAGTGTTCATTCCTAGGGAAGGTTCCGCCAGTAGCTGTGATGACCTTTGCATTCCCGCGAACGCGCCAAATCCGGCACTAGCCATGAAGTGGATCAATTTCCTCTGCGATGCAGAAGTCGCCGCGCAAAATATGGAATACATCGGCTACCGCGCACCGAATTCCGCTGCCTATACGCAGCTCAGTGAAGACTTCCGCGGCAATCAAATCCTCTTTCCCGACGACGAAGAGCTCTTCGCCAAGTGCGTGCCCATCGATGACATCGGCGATAACGTTACCCTATGGTCCGCAGCCTGGGATCAGATCAAGGCATCGTGACTTGGGAAAAGGAGTCGAGTTCTACTAGTTATATATCAAAAAAGCCTTAAAGGAAATCTTTGCCAAATCTTATACAAGATTTCAAGATCTGCAGGAGTAAAGACTCGAAAAATTGTGATTCTAGTTTCTATTGTGAGTCAAATTTTTCTCATAAGACATTGCGCAACAGCACTATCCTTCAAAAATCTTTTCCCGAATTCTTAGTTTTTTTTGCGGCTAATAACAACCCCTCATCACACGTCGAATAACACCTGTTGCCAAGTGATACGCTCGCCTTGGAATATGAAACGGCCGTGAAAGGTGTGGTTGGCAATCATTTGCGGTAGCCAAAAGACATCATCAGCCCACATCCGGTGATAAGGGATTTGGTCGAGCGGTGTCCAGAGGGGCACAGCTTCATCGGTTTCGGTCGGGGTGCCCTCGTAGTCATCGGCGCGAAAGACGTGGCAATGAATGTCGGGCATATCCGACATCGAAAAGCACAGCTCGCCCATTTTTCGTGGGTTCAAGGCGCGGACATGAAGTTCTTCCATGGTTTCGCGCACGGCACATTGCTCCGGCGTTTCACCGGGGTCAATCTTTCCGCCTGGGCCGTTGATTTTTCCCGCGCCGATGCCGCGTTTTTTTTCGATGAGCAGAACCTTGCCATCACGGATGATGAACATCAGTGTGGCTAGGATTTCTCCGCTCCATTGGCTCCAATCGGTGGGAGATATTGTGCTGTGATTCATGTATAGGATTCGACGCTGTCGCAGGTGCAGACGAGATTACGATCACCGTGAACATTGTCAATCCTTCCGACACTTGGCCAGAACTTATGTTGACGCAGGTATGGCAAAGGATAAGCAGCTTTTTCGCGCGAGTAGGCATGGCTCCAGTCATCTGCGATCACTGCAGTGGCAGGATGCGGAGCGTTTTTGAGCACATTGTCTTCGCGATCGGCAGTGCCGTTGAGGACTTGTTGGATTTCGCCGTGGATGGAAATCATCGCTTCGCAGAAACGATCGAGCTCGGCTTTCGATTCAGATTCGGTCGGCTCAATCATCAAGGTGCCACCGACGGGCCATGACATGGTCGGCGAGTGGAAACCATAGTCCATGAGACGTTTGGCGACGTCTTCTACCGTGATGCCGCTTTCGTCGGAGAGCGGACGCAGGTCGATGATGCACTCGTGGGCGACAAGGCCATTTTTTCCGGTGTAGAGAATCGGGAAATAATTCGCGAGCCGTTTGGCAACGTAGTTGGCATTGAGGATGGCAATTTCGGTTGCATCTTTCAGGCCGTTAGGTCCCATCATGGCGATATACATCCATGAAATCGTGTTGATCGAGGCGCTTCCATAAGCCGCCGAGCAAACGGGGCCTTGGGCATCGGCGAGGTTGGCATGCCCTGGAAGAAATGGCACGAGCTGCTTGGCAACACCAATGGGGCCGACGCCAGGACCGCCACCACCGTGAGGAATGCAAAAGGTTTTGTGGAGATTGAGATGGCAAACATCCGCACCGATGAAACCGGGGCTGGTCAGGCCAACCTGGGCGTTCATGTTCGCACCGTCCATGTAGACTTGACCACCGGCTTCATGAATCCATTGACAAATTTCCTTAATGGTTTCTTCGAAAACACCGTGGGTCGAGGGATAAGTGATCATCAACGCAGCGAGATTTTCGCGATGCTCTGCGATGCGGGCCTGGAGATCGGCGCAATCGATATTGCCCTTGTCATCGCATTTCACACCGACCACGCGGAAGCCGCACATCACGGCGGAGGCGGGATTGGTGCCGTGAGCAGATACGGGAATCAGGCAGATGTTGCGATGAGCATCGCCATTCGCGAGGTGGTAGCGGCGGATCGCTAAAAGGCCCGCGTATTCGCCTTGGGAACCGGCATTGGGCTGTAAGGAAACAGCGGCAAATCCGGTGATTTCTGAGAGCCAGTTTTCAAGCTCGGTGAGCATTTGTACGTAGCCTTTCGATTGGGCTGCGGGCACGAAGGGATGGATCGAGGAAACTTCCGGCCAGCTGAGCGGCATCATTTCCGCAGTGGCATTCAGCTTCATGGTGCAGGAACCAAGGGCGATCATCGATTCATTCAATGCAAGGTCTTTCGATTCCAGGCGCTTGAGGTAGCGCAGCATCTCGGTCTCGGAATGGTAGCTGCGGAAAACTGACTGCGTGAGAATTTCCGATTGGCGGACAAAAGCAGCGGGCAATGCGGCTTCGGAGGCAGCTGAAATCGTCGCACCAAAAGCTTTGGCGATGGCGAGCAAATCGGCATCGGTGGTGGTTTCATCGAGCGAAATACCGACGCGATCGGAATCGATCAAGCGCAGGTTGATGCCCTCCGCCAATGCAGCGGCAACGATGCTTTCGGCCTTGCTTTGGACATGAACGACGATGGTATCGAAAAAGTCCGCGCTATCGAGCGTGTGACCGAATTTTTTCACCGCGGCAGCCAATGTGGCCGTGCGCTGATGGATTTGACGGGCGATGTGCTTCAACCCATCAGGACCGTGATAGACGGCATACATCGACGCCATCACGGCGAGCAATACCTGGGCGGTGCAAATGTTGGATGTTGCTTTATCGCGACGAATGTGTTGCTCACGAGTTTGCAGAGAAAGGCGGAAACCGGGCTTGCCGTAGGCATCGAGTGAGACCCCGATCAGACGACCTGGCATTTTGCGCTTGAGCGCATCTTTGCAGGACATGAAGGCGGCGTGCGGACCACCAAAACCGAAAGGAACGCCGAAACGCTGGGAGTTTCCGATGCAAATGTCGGCACCGAATTCACCTGGCGCGCGCAGCACGGTCAACGCCAGCAAATCAGCGGCGACGATGTTTAATGCCCCCACGGCGCGGGTTTTTTCAAATAAAGCGGAGAAGTCATCGATACGACCGCATGTATCAGGGTACTGCACAAGCACCGCAAACAGGCCGACGACCGATGCAGGGTCAAGCGAAAGATGATCACCGACGAGAATCTCGATGCCCAAAGGCTCGGCGCGGGTTTTCACTACCTCGATAGTTTGCGGATGGCAGCGCTCCGAGACAAACATCACCTTACCCTTAGCATTGCCAGCGATTGCCAGGCTCATCGCTTCAGCAGCTGCCGTGCCCTCATCGAGCAAAGAAGCATTGGCGACATCCAAGCCCGTGAGATTGGTGATCATCGTTTGGAAATTCAGCAAAGCCTCCAGACGACCTTGCGCGATCTCTGCTTGATACGGGGTATAAGCAGTATACCAGCCGGGATTTTCCAAAATATTGCGTAAAATTACATGCGGCGTCTTAGTTCCGTAGTAACCTTGGCCAATGAAGGATTTTTTGACTTCATTTTGACCCATCACTGATCTCAGGCGCGCGAGAGCATCGGTCTCTGAAAGAGCCTCAGGAAGATTCATGACGTGGTGATCGCGTATTACTGATGGCACGGCATCGCTAATTAAAGGCTCCATTTCCGCATAGCCTAAGGCCTCCAACATGGTCTGACGATCTTGACCTACTACCCCCAAATGCCGACTACTGAAATCTGTATGAATTTTCATTTCAAATAATGTGTTTCCTTGTGCTGAATGAATGGATGCGGCACCTCAATAGCGGATTTTTTTTGAACCGCAACTGTGACTTACAAAAAAATCAATTTTCCTCGCATTTGCATGGTTTCATCGCTTGCCATAGCGAAACCGCGCAGGCTCCGAGTTGGAGCACAAGCTGTGTAATTTTCTGGGGATACTTTACAGCCTCGGTGCTTTTGCCAAAACACCCGCAGTGAAGATCGATGCCACGCATCCATGCTGAAATGATGGCTCCGAGAAAAACCACAGTCATGAGCGTGGCAAGTAATGCAGCGCCGCGCTGTTGAATATGCAAAACCAGGCACAGGCCCACCAGCAATTCGAGCCAAGGCAGAGAGTAAGCGATCACGACATCCCATGGTTCACCAACAATGCGAAAATTTGCCACGTCCTTCATGAAAACTTCTACCCCGCTGACGAACAATTTATTTCCAGCAGCCCAGACAAAAACCACCCCTAGGCTGACTTGGATCGCTCCCAAAATGATTTCAGAGGGTCTCATGCGGAGTTCAGCGGTGGCTTCGTTCATGGCTGTGGATCATACCTTTTTCTGGAAAATGTGCAAGTATAGGCACGGAATGGGTTGATTTTTTCGCAAACTCGATTATCGAATGCGCGCAGTATTTTATGAAAGCATCTACTTCTATTGGCCGCGTGCGCCTTGTCGGATTCATCGAAGGAGTCTCCTACATTACCCTGCTTGGCATCGCCATGCCATTGAAATATTTCGCCGACAAACCTGAATATGTTCGCATCAATGGCATGATTCACGGTGTTTTATTCATTATTTTGTGTCTTTTAATACTCATCGCGCTGATTGAGGGCAAACTATCCTTCAAATGGGCGGTTTTGGCATTTATTGCCACTCTGATCCCCTTCGGCACCTTCGCGATTGATCGAAAATTAGCTCTTTTCGACAAAGCATGACCTTTTCCCCACCGTTCGATAGAAAAGTTTGCGTATTTCTCGTCAAACTTGACAAGAAAATCGAAATTCTTCATGAAAACTTTCGGAACAGAATCAATCATTTTTGTCAGCATCGACAACCTGACAGCCAAAAATTGAACTTCGCGTGACATACCGGATTTTCTGGCTTGATTTTTTCCACAAACGCCCCTTTATTTCCCCCCCTTTCTTCCACTACCACCTGACATGAGCTACAACGGACTACCTGAGAAACAAGGCCTCTACGATCCCCAATTTGAGCACGATGCCTGCGGCGTCGGATTTATTTGCCAAATGAAGGGGAAACGAGCGCACGAAATCATCGGGCAGGCGCTCACAGTGCTAGTCAACATGGACCACCGCGGTGCATGCGGATGCGAAACCAACACCGGCGACGGTGCTGGCATTTTGATTCAGGTTCCGCATAAGTTTTTACAAAAGGCCACCGCAGGCCTTGGCTTTACGCTTCCTGAAGCAGGACAATACGGTCTCGGCATGGCCTACATGTCCCCAGATCCGCATGTTCGCAAGGCGACTGAAGCGCTTTTTGAACAAGTTGCTGCACAAACAGGCTTGGTCGTTCTCGGCTGGCGTGACGTGCCGACCGACAATTCATCGCTCGGAAATTCCGCCATCGCCAGCGAGCCGTTCATGCGTCAGGTGTTCATCGCTCGTCCCGAAAACTGCACCGACGATCTTTCCTTCGAGCGGAAACTTTTCATCCTCCGCAAAACCAGCTATTTCCGCATTCGCAGCGGTGGTCACGATTCGTTCTGGTATTGCTCAAGCCTTTCATCGCGCACTGCAATCTATAAAGGCATGTTGATGCCGGAGCAGGTTGGCAAGTATTTTGTCGATCTCCAAGACCCCGACATGGATACCGCAATCGCTCTGGTGCACTCGCGCTTTTCGACCAATACTTTCCCGAGCTGGGAGCGCGCACATCCATTCCGCTACATCGCCCACAACGGAGAAATCAACACCCTGCGCGGCAACGTGAACTGGATGAATGCCCGTCAGCCACTCTTGGAAAGCCCCCTTTTCGGCGACGATATCAAACGCATTCAGCCCATCGTCAATGAAGATGGTTCGGACTCGGCCAAGTTCGATAACGTATTCGAATTGCTCGTCATGGGCGGTCGTTCCCTGCCCCACGCGATGATGATGATGATCCCTGAGCCATGGTTCGGTCACGAATCGATGAGCGAGGAGAAAAAAGCCTTTTATCAATTCCACTCCTGTCTCATGGAGCCTTGGGACGGTCCTGCATCGGTAGCTTTCACGGATGGCACAATGATCGGCGCCACGCTCGACCGCAATGGTCTGCGCCCCTCGCGTTACTATGTTACCAAAGACGACTACGTGATCATGGCCTCGGAAGCCGGTGTATTGCCGATTCCTCCCGAAAACATCGCCCACAAAGGTCGCTTGCAGCCCGGTCGCATGTTCATCGTTGACATGCAAGAAGGCCGCATTGTCCCGGATAAGGAAATCAAGGAACGCATCGCCTCGGAGCAACCGTATCGTCAATGGCTCGATGAAAATCTCATCAAACTTTCCGACGTTGCTGCCGCACCATCCGTTCCCACGATCAATCACGAAACTCTAAATCAGCGCCAACACGCCTTTGGTTACACCTTCGAAGATCAGCGGAAAATTCTTTTGCCGATGGCCAAAGACGGTGTCGAGGCCACTGGCGCCATGGGCACCGACATCCCGCTCGCGGTGCTATCGAACAAGTCGAAACTTTTATACGACTATTTCAAGCAACTGTTTGCGCAGGTCACCAACCCGCCGATTGACTGCATTCGCGAGGAAATCGTGACATCTTCGGTCACCACCATCGGACCTGAGCGCAACTTGCTCGATCCTAAGCCCGAGAGTGCTTACTTGATCGAACTGCAATCGCCGATCATTTCCAATGAAGAACTCGCCAAGCTGAAGCATGTCGCCCAAGGCGAATTCCGCTCGGTGACTCTGCCGATTTTGTTCGACCCCAGCCAAGGGGCCAAAGGACTCGAAAGCGCCTTTGAGGAACTTTGCCGTCAGGCGAGCTTGCACATCGATGCAGGCATGAATCTGATCATTTTGAGCGACCGTGGCATCGATGACAATCACGCCGCCATGCCTGCTCTGCTCGCCGTTTCGGGTCTGCACCATTTCCTGATTCGCGAGGGCAAACGCACCAAAGTCGGCCTCGTTTTGGAATCGGGCGAACCCCGTGAAGTGCACCATTTCTGCACACTCGTCGGCTACGGCTGCGGCGCGATCAATCCTTACATGGCCTTCGAAACACTCGATGACATGATCAAACAAGGTCTACTCGTCGGCGTCGATCACTACACAGCTTGCAAGAATTTCATCAAATCCGCCACCAAGGGCATCGTCAAAGTTGCATCTAAAATCGGTATTTCCACGATCCAAAGTTACCTCGGCGCGCAGATTTTCGAATGCGTCGGACTCCAACAAAAAGTGGTCGATAAGTTCTTCTCTGGCACCGCCACCCGCATCGAGGGCTCGGATTTACAAGCCATCACAACAGAAACCTTGGAGCGCCACAACCGCGCTTACTCGGAGCAATCAGGTCACACCGAGGCTCTGGAAGTCGGCGGCGAATACCAATGGCGAGCCGAAGGCGAGGCTCACTTATTCAGCCCACAAGTCATTCACTCGCTGCAAAGCGCCGTGCGCACGGGCAACTACAATACCTTCAAGACCTACTCGAACTTGGTCAATGAGCAAACCAAGCAGCATTTCACGCTGCGCGGGCTTCTTGACTTCAAGCAACGCACTCCTGTGCCGATCGAAGAAGTTGAGTCGATCGAGGATATCCTCAAGCGTTTCAAATCCGGAGCCATGAGCTACGGATCGATTTCTGGCGAAGCCCACGAGGCCCTCGCCATCGCCATGAACCGCGTCGGCGGGAAATCCAACACCGGCGAAGGTGGTGAGGACCCCGAGCGTTTTACTTGGACCAATGAGCGCGGCGACTCTAAAAACAGTGCGATCAAGCAAGTCGCGTCCGGACGTTTCGGCGTGACCAGCCTCTATCTTACCCAAGCTCGCGAGCTGCAAATCAAGCTCGCTCAAGGCGCTAAACCCGGTGAAGGTGGTCAGCTTCCTGGCGGAAAAGTCTATCCTTGGATCGCCAAAACCCGTCACTCCACTCCTGGCGTCGGACTCATTTCCCCTCCTCCGCACCACGACATTTACTCGATTGAGGACCTTGCTGAGCTCATTCACGACCTGAAAAATGCCAACCGCGCCGCTCGCGTCAGCGTCAAGCTCGTCAGCGAAGTCGGTGTCGGAACCATCGCCGCTGGTGTGGCCAAAGCCCATGCCGATGTGGTGCTGATTTCCGGATTCGACGGTGGCACAGGTGCGTCTCCGCAAACTTCGATCAAACACGCCGGTCTGCCATGGGAACTCGGTCTTGCCGAAACCCATCAAACGCTTGTTTTAAATAACTTGCGCTCACGTATCGCCGTTGAGACCGATGGTCAGCTCAAAACAGGTCGCGATGTGATCATCGCCGCCTTGCTCGGAGCCGAAGAATTTGGCTTTGCCACCGCGCCACTGGTATCGCTCGGCTGCATCATGATGCGCGTTTGCCATCTCAATACCTGCCCCGTCGGCGTCGCCACGCAAGACCCTGAGCTGCGCAAAAAATTCACCGGCGATCCCGATCACGCGGTCAATTTCATGAAGTTCATCGCCCAAGAAGTGCGCGAACTTATGGCCGAACTCGGCTTCCGCAAGCTCACCGACATGGTTGGACGCACCGATGTTTTGGAGCCAAAACATGCCGTCGACCACTGGAAAGCCAAGGGCATCGACCTCTCGAAAATCCTCTATTCCCCACCCGCTGGTCCCGAGGTCGGTCGCTTCTGCACCGAGACTCAAGATCACGGCTTGGAGAAATCCATGGACATCACCAAGTTGCTCGATCTGTGCAAACCTGCCATCGAGAAAGGCGAAAAAGTCCATGCTAAGCTGCCAATCATCAACACCGACCGCGTCGTCGGCACGATTGTTGGCAACGAGGTGACCAAACGCCATTGGCACGGTCTGCCCGATGACACCATCCACCTCCAGTTCCGCGGTTCTGCGGGCCAGAGCATCGGCGCTTTCATCCCGAAAGGCATCACGCTCGAAGTCGAAGGCGACGCCAACGACTACGTCGGCAAAGGCCTCAGCGGAGGACGCATCGCCATTTACCCTGACGCCAAAGCCACATTCGCGGCCGAAGAAAACATCATCATCGGCAACGTTGCACTCTACGGTGCAACCAGCGGCGAACTCTTCGTGCGCGGTGTCGCAGGCGAACGTTTCGCCGTGCGGAACTCTGGTGTGCACACAGTCGTCGAAGGCATCGGCGATCACGGTTGCGAATACATGACCGGCGGAAAAGTTGTCGTGCTAGGCACCACAGGCCGCAACTTCGCCGCAGGCATGAGCGGTGGCGAAGCCTACATCCTCGATGAAACTGGGGATTTTGCCACCCGCTGCAACAAATCGATGGTCGACATCGAACCCGTCACTGACGAGGACGACATCGACAGCCTACGCGCCTTGATTCAGAAGCATGCCGACATCACTCTCAGCCAGAAAGCCAACAAAATCCTCGCCGATTGGAAAGGCTACCTGCCGAAGTTTGTCAAAGTCATGCCCCGCGACTACAAACGCATGCTCCAAGCCATCGCCAAAGCCGAAAGCGAAGGTCTCACCGGCGAAGCCGCACTCATTGCAGCCTTCGAGTCCAACGCCAAAGACCAAGCTCGCCTCGGAGGAGGTTGATGCAGATGTTTGATCAAACGCTAAGATCTCAAAGTCGCAAAGACGCAAAGGATGAAAGTAGATAAAGAAAAAATAGGTAGAGATATAGTAGATTCCAGCTTCAAGATTCATACCACTCTTGGACCTGGACTACTCGAATCCGCCTATGAAGCTTGTCTCGCTTACGAATTGGAAAATCGAGGTTACACGATCGAACGACAAAAACCTCAATCGATTCAATATGAAAGCCTCACGATTGAAACGGCCTATCGCCTCGACATAGTTGTCAATGATTCTGTTATCGTTGAGCTCAAATCTGTCGAAGAAATTTTACAAGTTCACAAAGCACAACTTCTAACATACCTACGTTTCAGCAAAATCACGCTTGGATACCTGATTAACTTTTACACCCCTCTCATCAAAAACGGCATCACTCGCATGGTGCTCAACCACACAACATAAAAACTTCGCGTCTTAGCGCCTTCCCGACCTTAGCGTTTAATCTAAACTTCTTCTCTCTTTCTCAACATAAACAGCATCCAGACACGGACCTCAACCACACAAAATAAAAAACTTCGCGTCTTAGCGTCTTCCCGACCTTAGCGTTTAATCTAACCTTCTTCTCTCTTCACATTATGGGCAAACCAACCGGATTCATGGAATTTCAACGCGAGCTACCAGCCGACCGCTCGCCCCTCGAGCGCATCAAAGACTGGAAGGAAATCCACCTTCACATGCCGGAAGAAAAACTCCGCACCCAGGGCTCACGCTGCATGGATTGCGGCGTGCCATTTTGCCATCAAGGCAAATTGATCTCAGGCATGGCATCGGGCTGCCCGATCAACAACCTCATCCCTGAATTCAACGATCTCGTTTATCGAGGTCTGTGGCGTGATGCACTCGATCGCCTTCACAAAACCAACAATTTCCCAGAATTCACCGGTCGCGTCTGCCCAGCTCCTTGCGAAGGTTCTTGCGTGCTCGGCATGAACAACCCTCCTGTAACCATCAAAAACATCGAGGTCTCGATCATCGATAAAGGCTGGGAAGAAGGCTGGGTTGTAGCCAAAGCTCCCGCCAAACGCACCGGCAAACGTGTTGCCGTCATCGGTTCGGGCCCTGCGGGTCTTTCCGCAGCGGCTCAGCTCAACCAAGCAGGCCACCTTGTCACGGTTTACGAACGTGCCGACCGTCCCGGTGGCTTGCTCATGTATGGCATTCCTAACATGAAGCTCGACAAAAAAGAAGTCGTGCTGCGCCGCATTAGCCTGCTCGAAGACGAAGGCGTGAAATTTGTATGCAACGCCAATATCGGTGTCGACATCCCCGCCGAAAAATTGCTCAAAGACTACGATGCCGTTGTCGTCTGTACAGGAGCCACCAAGCCTCGCGATTTGCCGATCGAAGGACGCCAGCTCAAAGGCATCCACTTCGCCATGGAATTCCTCACCGCAAACACACAAGCCGTGCTCGATGATGCGCCACGCGAAAATTTCATCACAGCCGAGAAAAAGAACGTCGTCATCATCGGCGGCGGCGATACTGGCACTGACTGCGTCGGAACCTCCCTTCGCCATGGCTGCGTCAGTGTTTGCCAGTTGGAACTCCTGCCCAAGCCTCCCAACGAACGCGCAGCCAACAACCCATGGCCCGAATGGCCCAAGGTTTATAAAATGGACTACGGCCAGGAAGAAGCCGAGGCCGTCAACGGCAGCGATCCACGGATCTATACCACCACCGCCACCAAATTTGAAGGCGACGAAAACGGCAACGTCAAAGCCGTGCACACCGTCCAGGTCGAGTGGAGCAAGAACGAACAAGGTCAGTTCATCCCGAAAAACATTCCCAGCACCGAGAAAATCATGCCCGCTGAGCTCGTCTTGCTCGCCATGGGCTTCCTCGGCCCTGAGCAACCGCTGCTCGATGCCCTCAATGTCGATCGCGATGCCCGCAGCAACATCCTTGCCGAGCACGAGAAATACACCACCAGCATCGAAAAAGTCTTCGCCGCTGGCGACTGCCGCCGTGGCCAATCCCTCGTCGTCTGGGCCTTCAACGAAGGCCGCGGAGCTGCGAGAGAGTGTGATCGTTATCTGATGGGAAGCACGAACTTGCCGTAAAAACTGCTTTGACTCGAGATCAGGTTGTATCGATCAATCAATCGAGTGAATATCGAGAATTTTAATGTGTCGATCAGCATGATCTACCCAGTAAACAATCGCTTATTCTTCGATGATTTTAATATGAACCATACGACCTATGAAATCATGATCCAAATGATCACCTACACCACTTGGATCGCTTTCGATTTCTGCAATCGTTTTTCGAATCAAAGATTTCTGTTTACGGGGAGTCTCTCAGAAACTCCACAACTCTCATTGATACGAGTAAAAGCAATGGTTCACCCTTCATGAATTCAATCGCTTGTCCAACTCCTCGATTGTCACCCAATGATCTTCGTTAGAATCATCGATCAAACTCGTTAAATTTTCGCGGTAATCGGGAATCGCATCATGTCGTAGGGTGACAAGAAATGCCGCTAATTCTCACCTCTCTTCAGTCGATAATTTGCGAATATTCTCTTTCAATTCTGCAACGCTCGTGGAATCAATATACAATGATTTCATATTGATTCAAGCACCAAGAACGGCTTTTTGATCCAGGGCGATCAAGCTAGGGAGAGGAGGAGTTCTCTGTATTTCTTATCAATCAAAGCTCTCATCCGTTTTTTGGGAGTGCTTTTGTTATAGGTTTTGTCGATTTTGAGTAGGTTCATCACGATTCTGCGCACTGTTGATAGGTTCTTTG
>CANHKJ010000003.1 GCA_947460915.1 Verrucomicrobiia bacterium | reverse complement strand
GTTGAGCCTGGATCGAATGACTCAATCGAGCGGTTCATCAGGGGGAGGCAGATATTGCTCGTTTTGTATTCAATCCATTTTTTTTCGTCAATCGATGGTATGAAATTGTTAGGGTTGTAATTGGGCACGGATGCCATGGCGATGACTTCACCTGTCTGGACGTTCATGACCACTGCGGCGGCGCGACCGGCGCTGCGGAGGATTTCCTCAACGCGCATTTGGGCACGGGCATCGATCGTGAGGATCACGTCAGCACCCATTTGGGGCTTGGTGTAGTCTGTCATGTTAATGACCCGATTTTTTTCATCTTTGAGGATTGTTTTTACTCCCTCTGTACCGCGAAGGTAGCGGTCCATGGTCATCTCGATACCGGCAATGCCTTTTTCATCGCCGATGTAGTGATTGTATTTCTTCTTGTCATCCTCGGGGATATCGCCAGGGCGCCATGGGGTGGTGTAGCCGAGGATGTGACAGGCGAGAGTATCGTAGGGATAGGCGCGTTGAGGGCTGATGCCAATATAAACGCCAGGGAGTTCGAGATTGAGTTCGGCAAAACGCGCAAACTGCTCGTAGGTGAGATCGGTTCGGTAGGAGAAGGGGATCAATCCACCGTGGGTGGCGTAGTGAATTTCGAGGCTCTTTGAGCGGTAATCTTTGGCGAGTCCGTAGTTTGTGAGGCGAGAAATGATGGTTTCATTTACGATGGCAACAATGTTTTTCTTTTTCCCTTTGCGGCTCATGCCATCCTGAGATTTCATGATATCGACAGTAGGGATCTCATCATGTTGAAGTTGATAAGAGGCAATGATTTCCTCGATGTTAAAACTGACTTCATAGTTGCGGCTATTGCGAGCTAACGGGATGCCGTTGGCGTCGCGGATTTCACCACGCACTCCCGGTTCGCGCACAGAGACATACTTGGGTGAAGGAACGCGGCTTTTATACTTCTGCGTGTCCTCGATTTGAACTTCGTGAAGTCGATGCAAAAGGGTGCCGAATCCGACGAGCACGAAGGCGGTCAGTAAGTAGAGGCGGAAGCGGAAAGCGGTCTGCATGGAGTTGAGCGCGGGGGCGTATTTTATTCAAAGCGACGAAATGTGCGCTTTTGGGTAACAACGATTTGGTAGTGAGAGATGCGAGCGATGAAAAAAAGTAGTATGAATACGAGTGGAGCTACGAGTAGGCTGAAGAGGGAGGTATAGCTAATTTGCAACATCACGCTACGATTGATGGTGAATGAGCCACGGAGGAAATCGAGCAAGCTGTATTCTGCGAGACAATAGAGAAAAGTTGAGATGCCGGTAAGCAATGCGGAAAGATACCACTTTCCTTGTCGAAAAATGGGTTGAAATCCGTTCATAAGCGCTCCGGCAAGGCCGAAAAGTAAGATCGAGGAGCCAAAGCGGATGTTTTGGATGGAATCTGTATAGACGCTGGGATCGAGCTTTGAGGAGCTAATCGCGCACTGGGCATCCCATAGAAAGCCGCAAATCAGCGCGTAAATAAACATTACAGGCAGTGGCACAGTAACAGCGATGCATAAGAATACAACAAGTAGAAGAAAAACCCGCGCGTTATAGAGCGAAATGAATGCTGGCGCAAATTGCTGCAGGATGACCGTCAGCAAGATCAAGAAAAATAGGGTTATGGCGTAGCGAAGCACGGAGTGGTTTACGAGTTCTGGTTAATTCTCACTAGGAATGACGAACACTGTAGCCAGATCATTGAAGTTCACTGCGGGGCGAACGAGAGCTTCAGAGTACATGGCACCTGACTCGACAGACTCGATCGTTCCGATGAGTATGTTGGCGGGCGTAACAGCACCGCGGCCATCGCTGAATACGCGTTGACCTTTTTTCAGGTTGGTGTTTTTGGGTAAATAGCTGAGAATGAGCATGGGGTCTTTGCCGTATTCGGCGGGCCGACCACTGATGATTCCGAGATCGGCAGAACCCTCAACTTTCGCGGAAACTTGGCAGCTCTTATCGGTCAAGAGAATGACGGTGGCAAAGTTGTGGGCGATGAGATCGACTTTTCCTACCAATCCATCAGCGGTTACGACGGAATTTTGGATGCCTATGAAGGATTCCTCTCCGCGGTTGATTTCGACAGTTTTATACCAGTTTGTTGTCTGGCGGCGCGTGATGTTGGCGGCTACCAGAGTAAAATTGGTGTTTTTGGTGAATTTCAGTGCGGAGCGTAAACGAGCGTTTTCTGACTCAAGGGCATCGAATCGTTGTTCGATTTGCCTCAGTTTGTCGAGCTCAGCCTTCGTTACTTCTAAAGCGGCTTCGAGTTCGCGAGAGTGAGTAACTTCTTTGGAGAAATTACGCGCCTTTTCCTCGATTGCCGATCCTGATTTGAGGAACGGGTTAAGCGCGGAATAGTATGTATTTTGGATCGAGCGAACGCTGCGATCACTGCGCGTGAGAGCCCAGGTGGCACCACCAAGGAAGCAAAGCAAAGCGATGAGATTAAGCGGCTTCATGGCCGGGGAAGAAGTCGGGGTCTACGATGTGTATCAACCAATGTTGGCGATACGTTTGAGCAGCGCAATTTCTTGCAATGCTTTTCCTGTGCCTTCGGCAACAGCGCTGAGTGGATCCTCAGCGATGTGAACGGGAAGCCCGGTTTCTTCACGAATGAGCCGATCCAATCCTTTTAGGAGAGCACCGCCACCAGCGAGAACGATTCCGCGGTCCACGAGGTCCGCTGCAAGTTCAGGAGGGCATCGCTCCAGAGTGGTGCGTATGCCATCGATAACTTGGGAAAGAGGATCAGCCATTGCCTCACGTATTTCTTGTGAGGTGATGGTAATTGTTTTCGGCAGTCCTGCTACGAGGTCGCGCCCCTTGACCTCCATGGTCATTTCTTTGGGCAGCGGAGCTGCGGAGCCGATGCGGATTTTAATGTCTTCTGCTGTACGCTCCCCGATCATGAGATTGTAGGCTCGCTTCATATAGGAGGTAATGGCGTCATCCAGTTCATCACCTGCAACGCGAACGCTGCGGGAGTAAACAATGCCAGAGAGTGAAATCAATGCGACCTCAGTGGTGCCGCCGCCGATGTCAACGATCATATTGCCTGCGGCATCTTGAACAGGAAGACCTACGCCAATGGCGGCGGCCATGGGTTCCTCGATCAGGTAAACCTCGCGTGCGCCAGCTTGCTCTGCGGACTCACGAACGGCACGTTTTTCCACTTCGGTGATACCGGAGGGGACAGCAATGACAACGCGGGAGTTTGAGCGGCGACCATTGTTCACTTTTTTAATGAAGTGGCGCAACATGGCTTCCGTAACTTGGAAGTCGGAAATGACACCATCACGCAGCGGACGGATGGCGACGATGTCACCGGGAGTGCGGCCGAGCATGCGCTTGGCGTCATCACCTACGGCGAGAACTTGATTAGTGCCAGCTTTGACTGCTACTACGGAAGGCTCACGAAGAACGATACCGTGGTCTTTGACACATACAAGTGTGTTGGCGGTGCCGAGATCGATACCGATGTCTTGAGACATCCAATTGCCGAAAAGACGTTTAAAAATGGACATGGAAATGAGAAAATGGGGAAAAGAAAAAAATGAGGTTCATGCGGCTTTTCCGCTGTTTCAGCGATCGATATGAGGAGCTGTGCGAGAGAGGTCAGGTCCTTCTCATTCAATCAGCAAGATCGTTTACGCTCTGCAACGATATAAACCGAAGCGAGACAAGCAGATCTTGCGGTAATGTCAATGAATATTTAAGAATCTGTGACGCTTTTTTTCAAAATTTCCAATGCTTGTGCTGCCGCGATCATGCCGAATGTGGCGGTCACAGGAGTGGCTGTACCGTAGCCTGAATCGCAACTGAGTCGTAGATTTGCGCCCTCAGGGCGCTGCGTCGAGACTGATCCATCACATTGAGGAAAAACGGGAGACTCGGTCGAAAAAATGGCAGTAACCCCAATTTTTTTGATTTTTTTACCTGTTGGCGCTTTAGGGAAGCCGTGGTGGCTACGCAAATTTTTTCGGGTTTGGAGTAGAAGTGCATCGTGGCAGGTCATTGCCAAATCGGCGATTTGAATGCAGGAAGGATCTCGCCGTCCGCCTGCGGCGCCGACGGTAACTATAGGGATGCCGCGCGTTTTGCACTCGGCGATCAAGTGGCATTTCTGGCGGACAGCATCGATGGCATCTATGACAACGTCGGGGGATGAGGCGAGCAATTCATCCGCATTTTTCTCTGAATAAAACGTTTGTTTTTCTGTGATTTGACAGTCGGGATGAATGGCTTGGATTCGTTCAGCCATGGCGCTAGTTTTCAAACGACCGATTTGGCCATCCATGGCGTGAAGTTGACGGTTGACGTTGGTGACACAGATTTCATCGAGATCAACCATGGTGATGTGGCCGATTCCAGAACGGGCGAGGGCTTCGACAATCCAAGAGCCCACTCCGCCAATGCCGATTACTGTGACATGGGCTTGGTGAAATCGCTCAAGAGCGCAAGTGCCGTAGAGTCGGGAAATTCCGGAAAAACGCATGGTAAATGTTGATGGTGAGTGGGTTATGGATAAAATGAAACAGCGATTGGAGCGGCATCGTTTGATGCAGACGTTTAAAGCGCTTATTAAATACGAACGTTTGCTGCAGCGAGGGCAGCGTAGATTTTGAGATCGACGGATTTTCCGCCTTGTTCTTGTGCTAGCAGCCAATGTCGAAGATCTGCTATGGGAATCCGGTGCACACAGATTTCTTCGCCTGCCACCCCACCGCCATCGTGGGTTTTGGTCAATCCTGTGGCCCAGAATAGATGGGTGGTTTCAGAGGTCATTCCCGAAGAAGTGGGAGATGAGAGGAGGGCTTTGATGGCAGCCGCGGCATAGCCGGTTTCCTCCAAGAGCTCGCGGCCCGCGCTTTCAGCGAGTGATTCATGAGCGAATTCTGGCTCGTCTCCCACCAATCCCGCTGGGAGTTCGATTACTCGTTTTTGCATGGGGATGCGGTATTGCTCCACCAGCACGATCTCTTGCTCATCGGTGATGGCCAAAATGCCGACTGCGGCATCAGAGTGCGGGCGCTTGACGAATTCCCAGTGGTCAATGCGGTGCATGGACAGCCAGCGAGAAGAATAGAGCAGTTTGGAATTCGACATGCACAAGAGAAGCAGATGCGGGTTAGCGTTGCAATCGCGATCGGGAACTATGGTGATTTAAGGCAGCTTCCAGGCATTCCGATAGCGCGCATACTCAGATTGTGGCATGATCACGTAGAGTGGCTGGCGGGTCGGGTCGATTTGTGCGATCATACTGCGCAAACGGGCCTCATCCATGGTGGTGCAGCCAGCGGTAGGCTTGCTTCCGCCAGCTCTCCAGATGTGGAAAAAGATTGAGCTGCCCGCGCCTTTACGCACTTGAGGTGGGGCATTGTGGGCGATGAAAAGTTTGAGTTTGTGAGCGGGATCGTCTTGCTTCATTTGCTGCTTTTTCTCCCATGCCGTGGCTGGTTCATGAGGTAAGATCACATGCCGATTGTAGGAAGGAGATTGCGGATCCTCGACCCACAAATCGCGGGAAGTCACACGACGATAGGGGAGTTGAGCATGCTTGCGAATGCTGGCATCAGCGCCCCAAGCGCCGCCAATGCGAAAAACTCCAGCCGGCGTGCGGCCGTCGCCTTCTTTTTTGATACCAGCACCAGCGGACACTGGATGAAGGCCTAGGCCCCATACGAGTCCATTTTTTCCAAGTCTCCCACTCCAAGATGTTCCTGATTTCACCCAAGCCTTGTCTTGTTTTTGATAAAGCTGAAGGGTGACGTGGGAAGAGTTCCAGTCTTTTGCTACTCCAACGAGACATTGAGTCGAAGCGCTAGGAAGCTCAAAAGTATGGCCCACGATAGCGCTTAGGAAAAAAATCGACAATAGTTTAAACATCCTCGCATTTTACTTCAAATTGAAGTGTAATCAATCTTTTTTGAAATCATCCATGTCTTTCGTAGGTTAAATGGGAGCTTTAAATGCTTGGATCGGTTATGAACGATCATCGATAACTCCTTTCCAGCTACTGCCTGGGATATGTCACTGGTAGTTTGATTTCAAACGCGATTGCGAAAGTGTACAAAAATGCTGCGCCAAGGTTGATTTTTGAGCTAATTCCCATTGTGAATCATGAGTAGAAGGCTGGGTAACAAACCACCACAAATTGTGATTTTTACCTTCGCTGAATCCTGAGGTTTTGCGATTTGTTGCTTCGGCCGCGATTTGCATAGCGGTTCATTTTCAATATGCTGAAAAAGGTAAACGTTTTTAGCGTTCTAAAGATTATTTTTTACGAAGAAATTAGCTTTTCAAAAAGTGGCTCATCAACGAAGATCAGTGCATGACGGAACGTAATGTTAATTGGGGTAGCTATCGCTTAGGTGCATGGTCACAGCGCTATCTTAGCATGTGCCATGCCATGCCGACCGGTAAGCTGATGAGAAGATTGACCTTTTGGTTGAGGAAGCCTCTCAAAATGGTGATCGGTGAGGAGGTCGATGTTGTGGTCTGGGGATTGAAGTTACGTCTGAAATCAAAAGGGAATTTATCCGAGCAAAGATTGATTTTTATGCCGCAGTTTCTGGATCACGATGAGCGCCAACTGCTTCGTGACGAGATTCAAGACGGAGAAGTTTTTCTCGATATAGGCGCCAACGTGGGAGCGTATTCTCTATGGATGGCCTCGCAAAAAGAGAAAAATTTGCGCATTGAGGCCTTCGAGCCTGATGATGCTCTTTGCCGACGGTTGTCTTTTAACATCGAGCAAAATCAACTCAATAACCTGCATCTGCGCCGTATTGCGCTAGGACGCGAGGAGGGAGAGGTTGTTCTTGTCAAAGGGGTGGGGAATTCTGGTGAAAATCAAGTAGTCTCGGCATCCGAACATGGAGAGAGAATCCGCATTTGCAAACTGAGCACGTTTCTTGAAGAGAATGGAATTCCTAGAGTACATTGTATGAAAATCGATGTCGAGGGTATGGAGAATGAAATTCTGGAGCCATATTTTCTAGAAACAAAAGCAACCGACTTGCCCCGTATGATTGTATGTGAGGTGCTGGCTCATGCGGAAAACTCGGCGTTGATTCGATTGCTAGAACGTAGTGGTTATCGCTTACAAAAGCGTTGCCGCATGAATGGAGTTTTTGTTCGTGCATGATCACGAGACTCGGTCCAAAATGACAGACTCTGGATCTGCGTTGACGTTGTGAGTTTCTCGCTTAATACAAAGTCAGTTGTGCAACAATGGGAACAGTAACTGCGGAAAAATCAATTTTTCCGTCGAGTATGTCCCTTGCACAAGTTCGTAAATCTGTCTCGCTGATATCCCAATTTTTGGATTGAATCGGGTAATTGAGCAATTCCATCACACCTTGCATTTTGTGCGTGTTGCCCGCTAGTCCGATGAACGGAGTTTGATAAATTGCGGCAAAAATGTTAGGGTGTTGACGACCTCCGACGAGAAGATCAGCTTTTGCAATGATCGCCATTGCTTGTTTGTATTGCGCATCTTTGTAGCTGATGATCTGAATATGATAAGATTGCGCGATTTTTTTTGCTAGATAGAGGTCGGTCTTGGTATTAGCGAGGAAAACGATTCTACGACCCAGCGGTTTAAGCGCGCGGATGATTTTTTCCATGGTTGCAATTGAGCGAGCGTTGCGGTCAAGAATCGAGGAAGCTGTTAGGGCGATGAATCCTGTATCGATGTCGAAAGTGCGGAAATGCTGCTCGATTTCCTCTTCTGATAATCGCGGCAGTGCGTATGCCGCATCACCGAGAACGGTATTAGGTATGTTGAGTTGATTGAGTAACCTGTGAGATAGCGGCTCGCGCACAAGCACGGCGTCTAGCTGTGGATAGACCGCTTGAAGCATGGCCGCATGTAGGCTTCCGGGTTTGACGTCGATCGTTTGATTCATAGAAATCACTTTTTTCCCATTTGCCTTGAATGCATAAAGTGAAGCAAGCATCCGAAAAAAGTGACCAGACTGGTCATGCATCGCACCTTCACCATTAAAGCAGACAACATCATATTGATTGTATATGTTCTGATCGATTCCATACCAGCTCAAGATGGACTTGACCTTGTGGAGATTGTTTTTGCGAATATTGCAAAGCAGCATTTTGTCAGCAATTATTCGGAGAAAAGGGAATAATTTGAGCGGTAGTGGAGCAAAGGTATAAGGTATAAATTCAGCCTCAGGATGATTGTTTTCGATAAGTTGTCGCATGCCAGCACTGGTTGCCTGACTGCCCCAGTTGATCGATGTAGACGTGTCGAGGTAATAAAGAACTTTCACGAGCGGTTGATTATGGTTGTTGTGGTGAATTGTAGCTGTGATTCTGAACCTATGTCAAACCTGTGATAACGAAATTCTGAGCTCCTAGGATTATATTTTCCGAGTAGAGATTGGCGTTTGATTCTTCAGCTGAAATGTTTTACGCTTCTGCGTCGCGTGAATGAAATCAAGAAAAAACTAACAGTTTGGGTTGTTCTGGACAGAAAAGCTGGACATCGTTCTCTGACAATGGGCATGTTAGGCAGCTTGCGTTACGAATATTCATTAAGAGTAACTGAGGTGCGCTATCGAGCTTGGACGCGGCCGTTGGGGCGCTTGCTGCAAAGGTGTTGGCCGTTGGGGTTCTCTTTCGCTTGCTGCGGAATGGCGGGCCGAGATAAATTCGGCGAATCGCCTGATATCATCATTGGGTCTGGTGGTGGGGTGCAGTGGGCAGTAGCCGCACTAGGGAAAAAAAAATCTGCGTTTAGTATTTTTATTGGCTCTCCGCGCTCGATTCCGGTTTCTGATTATGGAATGGTGATTCATTATGATCCCTCACTTGAGTCTTCTGGTGTGGTTTTGCTTCCAGCTTTGCCCGGGCCGATCAATCACGAAACTACTGCATTAGCTGCGAAAAATTTTATAGAAGGACGTGCGCCGCTGAATCATAAAATTGCATGCTGTATGATTGGTGGGAATGGTGCTGGTTATGAATGGAGCGAAAAAGATGGGAATTTACTAGGTGATCGATTGAACGAGGTAGCTGCGCAAAAGGGACTCCGGTGGGTGATCACGACTTCTCGGCGTACGCCCAGAGAGATGGAGTCAGCCCTGCGTAATCGGCTTTCCAAAAGCTCCATTTACGATGCCTGCTGGGCGGGTGAGGGCGATGCCAGACGAGTTGTTGCCGCATATCTGGGCCTAGCCGAGCGTGTTTTGGTGAGTGAGGACAGTATGTCAATGATGCACGAGGCAATGGCATCGGGAATACCTGTAAGTGTCTTTTCATCAAATCAACATCGGATAGATCCTAAGCACGAAAACTTTATTCTTAAGGCAGAATACGAAAAATGGATTCAACGACTTCGCTTGGATAATGCGAATTTCGTAGATTCTTTTTGCTCACACAGCTCCGTGTTTGATCTTCCTTTGGATGCTATGGTGTGCTCGAAGATTACACCATTACTTCAACAGTTTTTCGTCGCAAGAGCTGATAAAGTTAAGAAGTTTTAATTTTGTTTGCGTGCCATAACTTCATGATAGACTTCGACAGTTTGGGTGAGCATTTTTTCTAACGTAAAAGTGTTCTCATCAGGTGGCATGGGTGCTTGATCGATCCACGATGCGATGAGCTCAGCGGCAGATTTCCAATCGCCGGGAGTGACATTTCCCTCAGGAAACAATGCGTCGAGTTGCTCGGCGACTCCGCCATGATGGTAAGCTGCGACGGGTTTTCCTAAGCCCATTGCCTCTAGGCTCACGCGCCCGAATGCTTCTGGCTCAAGCGACAAGCTGACGACGGCATCGGATACCGACATGACTTCACGCAAGTCGGTGCGGTCACCGAGAAAAGTGATGTGATCGGTGAGTTTTAAGGATTGAATTAAGGCTCGAAGTTCGTTGCCGAATTCTTGTTTTTTGGGATGACATGAGCCTGCGATGGTGCCGTGAACAGAAAGATTTTTTTGTCGTAAGGCATGGATGAGATGGCAAAAATGTTCGTGTCCTTTCCAGCGCGAAATGCGACCCGGTAAGTTGATGCAATACTTGCCCTGTAGTTGTGGAAATTCGTTTCGCCATTGTTCAATCCATGCTGGACTTGGTTGAAAGTTCGGATGGTAGAAATCGTTTGATATCCCGCGATGAATAACTGTGACGCGTTCTGGGGCGATGGGGTAGTGCTGGAGAATGTGTTTTTTGACAGATGCGGAAACGGCGATGATTTGTTCGCCGCGCGTCATGATTCGTGAGTAGGCATTGACGGAATAAAATCCGTGGAAGGTGCTGACGAAACGTGGTCGAGATGAGCGAGGGAGTGATTTCCAGGCGAGCCAAGCGATCCATGCGGGCACTCGTGAACGAACATGAATGATGTCTGGTTTCTCGGTGAGAAATATTTGGCGTAAGGTGGCAACGAGAAAAAATGTAGTTAAACTCTTTCGGTGAACTGGTAGTGTAATGTGTCGAGTGCCTTGTTCCGCAAGACGTTTCGTGAGTCGTCCACCGTGTGAAATCACGATGGATTCGTGCCCGATTGTCACGAGATGTTGGGCTAGCTCGCAGGTGCCGCGTTCGACACCTCCGGAGTTGAGTTCGGGAAGGATTTGGATGATTTTCACAGACGATGAGGATATAATGCTTGCACTAGGAAGCGAGCGCAGCGGTCAGCCTCGCGCAACGGGGTAGATGCCGGAAGCAGGTGACATTTTTGCCAATCGGAAAAAAACGATGCTTGTTGAGTCTCGCAGAGTTGTTGCACTGCGCGCGAGATCTTGGACATTTTTTTGTTGGGAGGCAATGGTAGGATTCCTACGGCGGCACTGCTGCTGAGTGCTTCGAATATCATCGAGACGCTATCTTGAGTCACCCATGTTTCCCGAACATCGGCAAGCTGTGCTGGCAGCCAATTGGGTGTCGTTGTTTGGTGTGGGTGTATGGTAAGTGGCAGTGAGGAAATTGTGTCCAGAAAACCATGCGGCGTGCGGCGTGAGTCAGTGAGATGCCATTCGAGTGGTGAGCTTGTTACGATTTCAGAAATAGCACGTTGAAGTAGTTCTCCATTCCAAGCAAATTCTTTGGATGGCCCGCCGATCATTATCAGTCCACGATTATTTGAAGATGTGCCAGCTTGAATGCGGTTCAGAGCGCCGACTGTTGGAATGATGTATGGAGGGTAATCTTTAGCATCGAGATCGTGTTGCGGAACGAGACATAGATCAAATAGTGCGCAGGGAAGACTTGGTTTCATCAATACCACTGTAGGTGCATCAAGTATTTTTCCAAGAGTCAGTAAGGGGATATGAGTGGAATGACCAGCACCGATGATTAAATCCAGGTGGGGTAATGATTTGGCTTGTTTTAGCGTCTGAATGGTGGAGGAAAATGGATTGCGACTTGTGATCTCGATGACTTGGATTTGAGAAAAAGTCAGGCGTTGGACCGCCTCGGCTAAACCGAGGCTTTGATTGCGATGTCCTGGTTTGCCATCTGAAAGAACGAGAATTTGCAAGGCTTTATGCATGATAAATGAATGTCTCAAGAGGCTTTGCAGCCCAGCGCATCAATGAAGTGATACCATGTCGAGGTCTCGTAGAGCGATGTAGTTGGCAGGGGAATACGAGTGGATAACAGCGTGGAGTATTTTTGAGAAAATCCTGCGTTCCAGGGAATGTCAGAAGTTTTTCTCGTATCAAACTGCTCATCAGGGGCTGTGAAGAAAATTACCATGTCAATAGGGGAGGTTTGTTCTCCATCCAAGACTCGAAGGTAATCACGCAACGGAATGTCTTTTGGAAGAACTGCATGAGAGGCTCTGTTGGACTGAAAATCAAACGGAGCATTGAAAACTAAAAAACGGTAGTCATTCTCTCGTGCGATCAATTGCTCGATTGCCGGAAGAGAGGCGCGACAAATTTTGGGATCATTTGATAACACAATGACGATATGCCAGGGTTTATTTTGTGAATGTGGAGTCTTTGAGGTTCTCGTTTGACGAACCACAAAAGGTTGCTTAACGCCTAACTTCCATCGATTGTGGAACCAGAAACCGTCACAGGGACTGGTATTGAGAGAAGTTTCAATGCCACGCATGATTGATGAAGTATCGCAAGGCTCATCATCTGGATGCTTTCGGAGATCAATATGCCAGCGAGCTGATCCAATTTTCGTCATAGAAACATAAAATATGGTTGCACTAGTTTTTTTATGTAGGATCTCCACGAGTGGCGAGCAGGAAGTGTTCCTGCCGAAAAATGGCATGCGGATGCCTGAATTTCCGGCGTTTTGGTCAGCGAGGATTCCGAGAAGTCCTCCAATCCGCAGGTGAGAGCAGGCTTGCGTAAAACCATCTTTGTTAGAAAAAAGCTTTGTTCCCGATCTTGCACGTCGCATTTTTATCATGTGATTCATCAAGGGGTTATTGAGTGGGCGGAAAAACGCCGCGCTGGACCTAGTTGGAGCCAGCAATGCATTAAGTCGGGAGAGAATTTCCCAGTTGCCCATGTGCGCTAGGGCTAACAAAATGCCGTGCGGTGATGATTCTAGCTGCTGATGCAAATCGACTAAGCCTGAAAAGGAAACGTGGGGAGTAATCTTTTCGTCTTTCATCAACGCCATTTTCATACCACAAATCAAATTTGCAGCATTAGTTTCAAAAACGGATTTCGACAATTCTTGGATTTGATCAAGATTTAATTGATCACCCCAAGCAATTCGGCAATTTCTAATGACTGTTCGACGGCGAGACTTCAAACAAATCCAAGCAATACGTCCCATGAAAGTCGATAGTCGATCAACAACAGAAGTCGGGAAGAAGCGTAAAAAGGTCTCGAAAATTATCACAAAAGTGTATTCGAGCCAGTGAGAAATGCTTGGTTTTGTCGGAATTGTGCTCAAGACGCTGCTAGCTTTTGCTATTTTCATCTAATTGGCAAGACGGAACATAAAAGCATTGATCATCAAAGTCTAAGAAATTCTTTGCAAAATTTATATTTTACTTTAGCAACATATCAGTTTTTCATGAATATACGCACGTTGTGGTATCGTTCACAAAACGTAAGCTTCCGACAGGCGATCATTTGTTGAAATGAAATTTCCTCGGCATTTTTTCCTCAACCGCAATGATTGCAGTTGCCCCTGAAGTCTCGCAGTCAGGCTGTGGATTCGCGATATTTGATGGATATTCTTCGCCTCGAACCGAAGATGATTCTAAACTTGGCACGACTTCGGCCAGTGCTGGATTCATGCACAGGGCGTTCGTGATTGCCAATGCTGGGCCTTATTCACTTTCGGTCATTGATGTTTCAGTCGATACTCCTCTATTCAATCTTACAATACTGCCGCTGAGTTTGGTGTTCATTCATGAAGTAGTTCTGCAGAAACCAAATCGTGCGATCGGATTGATTTGCAATTATGAGATGAGAGGCTAGATTACTTCCTTGCTTCGCCAGTTCAGAGGCTACCGATACTTTTATTCCTTTCGCTTTACATGAAAACAAAAACGGCCGGACTTTTCATTGGAATTCTCATCATTGTGGCAATTCTGTTAGGATTCAGACTTGTTCGTGATTTGGATTCTGGCCAAGGAAAGCCCGAGCAGGGAACAGAGCCGGTTAGAGAAGCTCGTAAGCCTGTGCCATCGTCACAAGACAGACCGAAAGCCCGCACGAGCTCTCGGAGTGCCGACCGCATCCCGCGTCCTACAGCGGTAGATCCAGAATTGGCAGATGCTGAGATTAGTCGACTTCTTTCCGACGACAAAGTGCCGGTTCTGCAGGCAGCCAAAGGCTTGCTGGCAATCGCTGCTGACTCACGAGTCGCGACCAAGGTTCGTGCAGATGCGCTCCAGCATGGCTTGAACCTCACCAACGATGAGGACTATGCTGAACTCGTAATGCCTGAACTGGAGGCCAATCATTTTGAGTCTCCCGAAATGCATCGTATTGCGCTAGACGATGCATACAACCGCGATGACATCGCAAAACTACCATCAACATTAGCATTGATGAAGCACACCACCGGAGAAATGCAAAAAGAAGCCATTGAGCTTATTGCATTCATCACCAGCGAGGATGAAGCGATCGGTCTCAATTATGACAAATGGAGTAGCATCATCACCGAGCATTTGCTGAAAAATGCCGAAGAAGAATAAAATACGATTTACTTGTAAAACGTCGGGTTTTTTCGTAACGATTGCGCTGCGCTCCCGTAGTTCAATGGATAGAACGGCCCTCTCCTAAAGGGCAGATACAGGTTCGATTCCTGTCGGGAGCATTTTTGCGTCATCATTTCTAGCATTATGCCTCGTGCATTATCACTGCGTTGACACGATTTTTGCTGGATTTATCAAGCCTACATCCCTATTTTTTCTCGCGATGTCTACTTCCACCAAACCTGTATTTCTCTACGATACCACCTTGCGCGACGGCACACAGGGCGAGGGCTTTCAATTATCGGGATTGGACAAATTGCGTATCGCCGAGCGTTTGGATCAATTTGGCATTGACTATATCGAAGGCGGATGGCCGGGATCAAACCCCAAGGACGTCGAGTTTTTCCGTGAGGCGAAAAAGCTCAAGCTGACTCATGCTAAGCTGGCAGCTTTCGGTTCGACACGCCGCGCAGATGTGGCAGTGGATCAAGATCCTCAAGTCGCTTTGTTGCTGGATGCTGAGACGCCAGTCGTGACGATTTTTGGCAAAAGTTGGGATCTTCATGTTACCGAAGTGTTGCGCACGACTGTTGAGGAAAATCAGGCGATGATTCGCGATACCGTGGCTTATTTAAAAAAACACGGTCGCGAGGTTGTCTATGATGCCGAGCATTTCTTTGATGGCTTCAAGGCAAACATCGAGCACGCACTCGCGACACTCCAAGCTGCTGCGGATGGTGGTGCCGATATTTTAGTTCTTTGCGATACGAACGGTGGAACCTTGCCGCATGAGGTTGCAGAGATTTGTCAAGTCGTTCGCCAGCGTATTCCGCGTGTGCCGATTGGCATTCATACCCACAACGATTGCGAACTTGCTGTCGCGAATGCTGTGGCCTCTGTTCAAGCTGGCGCCGTTCAGGTGCAGGGCACGATCAATGGATATGGAGAACGCACGGGTAACTGCAATCTCACTTCGCTCATTCCGATTTTGCAACTCAAGATGAATCTCGAAGTAACTCCTCATTTGGAGAAAATGCAGGATCTCTCCTACTTCGTGGATGATGTCTCGAACAACCCGCATTTCGCCCGTGCACCATTTGTGGGGCGTACAGCCTTCGCGCACAAAGGCGGAATGCACGTCAATGCCGTACAAAAACTAGCGCGCAGCTATGAACACATTCGCCCCGAGGAAGTAGGCAATTCGCAGAATATTTTGGTTTCTGAACTTGCTGGGCAATCAAACATTTTGATCAAAGCTGAACAAATGGGCCTAGCCTTGGAAAAAGGTTCAGCTGCCGCGAAAAATCTACTGCAAAGTGTGAAGGAAATGGAAAATATCGGCTACTCGTTTGAGGCCGCGGGAGGTTCGTTAGAGCTGCTTATTCGTAAAGAAACGGGAGCTTATCAGAAACCCTTCGATCTCAAAGAATACCATACAAGTTTTCGTCAATATCGCGATGGGCACTCACCAGTTTGTGAAGCTACCGTAAAGGTATTTGTCAATGACATGCCCGAGTATACGGTGGCGGAAGGTCATGGCGTGGTGAATGCTCTTGATGTCGCATTGCGCAAGGCGTTGCTATCCTTTTATCCTGAACTCGCACGTGTCACTTTAGTGGACTACAAGGTGCGGATTCTTGATGGTCATGATGCAACTGCTTCAAAAACTCGCGTGCTGATTGTTTGTTCCGATGGCGAAAGCAATTGGGGGACAGTGGGTGTCTCTGAGAACATCATCGAGGCGAGCTGGATTGCCTTGGTTGACGGCCTTGATCTCTTCTTGCAACGTTGTCGCAAGTAATTGCGTGTAAGCTTTGTTCGCTTAATCCGTATCTATGTGCCTTATGAAAAAACTCATCTTTCTTGCGTTGTTCGCCATGCCTTTATTTGCGGCTGAACCTGTAAAAATCTTTGATGGCAGCACGCTTACCGGTTGGAAGGTTAAGGGCCCTGCTGCGTATTGGTCGGTCAATGATGGCGCCATTGTAGGCAAGAGTGATGAGAAAAAAATCGGCTCGATTTTATGGACAGAAGCCTCCTACAAAAACTTCGTGCTCGAGGCTGAATTTCGCTTCACGGGGCATGTTGACTCAGGATTTTTCCTTCGTGACGAAAGCGAACAAATCCAGATTGGTATTTCAGGTTCGCTCAAGCGTGACCTTACATGCTCACCCTACATTGGCAAAAAGGGGCGTTATCCAGTAGAGGCAGTTGGCGTTAAGGATTTGCTCAAAGAGGGGGAGTGGAATAAAATCAAAATTGATGTGAGCGGAAAGAAGTACATTGTTTCTCTGAATGGAAAGCAAGTGCTCGACTACACTACCGATGAGATCACGGAAAGTGGTCCGATTGGTTTGCAGGTTCACCCAGGTTTGGTGATGGAGATTCACTTTCGTGAGCTCAAAATTACCAGCAAGTAATGTCTGCGAATGGCGTTATTTTTTGACGCGCAGGTGCAGGAAGTTCGTGAGTATGATAATCGCGGCACCCAAGTAAAAAACGGGTCGTAGCGATTGGTAATCTTGAAACAACAGCGCACCTAAAATGATCCCGTGAATGGGCTCGAAGTTCATCACTAAATTGCTGCGATACGCTGAGATGTTGCGCAGCAAATGGGTATGGAATGCGTGAGCAAAAACCGTGCACAGAATTGCGAGGAAAAACATCCACACGAAGTCCATGCTTTTCCACTGAAACAAGGAAGCGTAAGGGGATAAGAAGGGGTGAACGATCAGTGCCGCGATACAGGCCCCCGGCATTTCCCAGAGCAAAATGGTTTCAGGTGCTGCTCCCGATAATACCAGTTTGCGGTTGAGCACGGGGAAAACTGCGGCAAGAAAGGCGCCAATTACGGCTAGGGTTAAGCCAAGCAAATACTTTGTTTCTAATCCCGCAATTAATGCCAATCCTAATGCAGCAAGGATACCCAAAAGGATTTCTGATTTGACGATTTTCGAGCCCGTTAGCCACGGTTCGGTAAATGCGGTAAACAGGGAAATAGATGCGTATCCTGTGAGGCAAATGGAAATGTTAGATACCTTCAGACTGCCATAGAAAAACAACCAGTGTGCCCCTATGATCATGCCTACGATCAACATTTTCAGGGCTAGGGCGGGCGATACGAGCAGTAGTGCCTTACGACGATACAGCATCCATAACGCCATCACCACAGCGGCGATTCCTGTGCGCCATACTACCAAGCTGGTGGTGTTGAGGCTAAGTAAATGTCCAAACACGCCAGTCAGTGCCAGTAAAAACACTAACAGATGTAGTTGGATGGTAGGCGAGATCATCGCAATAACGATCAACTCGCGACGAGCGCGAATTTCAGCTCACCTTCGGAAACAACTTCTCCGTTGACGAGGCAGCGCGCGCGTGTTTGACCGATGGAGCCACGAATTTTGATCACCTCTGCCTCGATGAACAAGGTGTCACCGGGGAGAACAGGACGACGCCATTTGACGCTATCGGCGCTCATGAAGTAACCAATTTTCCCTTGGTTTTCTGGTTTGCGCAGCATGAGCACGGAGGATACTTGTGCCATGGCTTCGAGCTGCAGCACGCCGGGCATGACGGGGTGACCGGGGAAATGCCCAGGAAAAAACGGCTCGTTCATAGTCACATTTTTGATGCCCGTGCACTTGGTGTCGCCCTCGAAATCAATGATGCGATCCACTAACAAAAATGGATAGCGATGTGGCAAAATTTTCAACACATCGTGAATGTCCAAGACTGCTTCGCCTTTGGGAATGTTGATCGGCGGAACCATCGAACGCATGCGGCTGTACTCGCGCTTCACAGTGGCAGCCATTTGTGTGTTCGGTCCATGGCCTGGCTTGACGGCGATGACGTGACCGAGAATGCGTTTGCCTGAGAGCATGAGATCTCCAATCAGGTCGAGAGCTTTGTGGCGGGCGAATTCGTTAGAATAACGCAGGGCTTCCTTGGACATCACTTCGTTGCCGCGAACGACAACGGCATTTTCGAGTGAACCACCCTTGATCAGGCCTTTGTCTAGCAGGGGCTTGACGTCCTCGTAATACACAAAAGTGCGTGCAGGAGCGATTTCACTTTCGTAGAGCTCGGGAGTGACTTCGCTGGAAAAATATTGCGTGAAGCGACCATCGGGGCCAACGTTGGTCACGGATACGCGGAATGTTTTGCTAGGCACAATCGTTACGATGCTACCATCGCCGCTTTCTTGGTGTATCGGCTCGCGGATTTCCCATACTTTACGCGGGGCTTTTTGCGCTACGATGCCTGCTTTTTTGATTAGTTCGACAAAAGGACGCGACGAGCCATCGCCAATTGGTGGTTCGTTGGCATCCATCTCGATGATGGCATTGTCTACCCCCATGCCGGTAAGCGCCGAGATCACGTGCTCTACCGTGTGTACTTTCACTGAGCCTTGAGCCAAAGTTGTGGCGCGTTCTACTGTCTGTACTTTGTCGACATCGGCATCGATGAACGGCTGATCCGGCAGGTCAATGCGGCGGAATTTGAAACCATGGCCTTCTGGCGCAGGTTTGATGGTGAGCGAAACTTTTTGTCCCGTGTGCAAAGACGTGCCTTCCAAAGATGCGGCAGATGCGAGTGTATGTTCGAGTTCGGTGGCCATGCGAGCCAGCGTTCTAGGGGAAAAATCGCGCCCTGCCAAGCTTGTTTTTTCTCGTTTAATCGAGCGTATTGATGGTTTGATCCTTTCCCGTTCAGTAAACTTGCCAAAGTCATTCGAACCGAAATCCAAATCTACTCAACGTGGGCTCTTTGCTCAACTATTCAACCATTGTAACCTATTTCGATGATAATCCTTAGCAAATCGGTATACTTTCTCCCCAGCTAACTACGCATATTAAGCTAACTCAATAAATGCGTCAAAGCTGCACAGTATGAGACCTGAAAATTTCTAATAGTGGATCTCTCCTGGGCGTATTGAAAAGGGCTGACCCACAAAAAAATTCGCAGATTTTTCCTTCGATATTTTTAGATTATTACATATCGTGTGATTCAGATAGCTCTATTTATAGCGCCTGAAGAATCTTCGAATCCTGGTGGAAAGAGGGTTTTGAATCGCATAAAATTTCTCCTCTATACCCGGTATTTTTGATAAAACATTTTTCTCTCTTGCAAGCTGGCATGTAGATATGAAAAATGTTTGTTCGATCTTGTCAGAAAAGTTCAAAGAATGAACCAACTTACGATTTAATGTAGGATCAATAAAAATTTCTTCTGCTATGTGACCAGATGCGACGATCATCATAATCTTAGTTCGGATACACTTGTCACAAATGCCACAATTTTGCGGACGCAAATGCTTTTGTTTGCAAAATGTTACGGTTTGTAACGCAATGTGATCTTTGGTGATCGGTTCCAGTTTATCAACTCGGCTGAATTGATTGCACAATGATCTTAAGCGATAATCTCTCCCTGCAAGTAAGAGATTAGATATGGAATTAGAGCCGTATGGAAAACTCACGAAATCCTCAGCAGCGGTGAAGTCAGAAGCAAAAACACATTCTTCAAATAACTGGCGAAACAAATACGCGTTGCCAGCAAGGGAAAGGGCCCAACTATGATGACCTCCTCCAATTTTACTGGCATTCGTCCGCACAGTCACGCGATCATAGTTCAAATACTCCAAAAGGGGCTTTGTCCAATTGGCTAGCTCTTCAAACTGTTGTTTATTATCATAATGAATTTCCATTCCATGAATGCCTAATATCGTACCTCTTTTTTCTTGGATGCCCATGTTGAGCAACATGTGGGTAGAGTCAATACCCCCAGAAAAGCACGCTAATTGTTTTTCTCTTTTTTGGCAATTCTCTATTGGTGTCGCTGATTTTTCGCTAGATGTGATTAATACTTGGCGAAATTTCGTAGGTTCCCACAGTTCCCAGATTCGCGAAAACTCCATAGCGTTTTTTATTACATCAGGATCAACAGGTCCATCAATATGAATCGATTGCCCAGTTTTCATACATGAAGGAAGTAAGTGCCACACCGCGAAGCTATGATCTTGTAACTCGGGTAATTCTATGCCGGAAACCTCGTAAAAAATTGGTATTCTTGCTCCAATTAAGTCGATCCGGTTGCCTGTTTGCTTTACAGTGTAAGAGTTGGACTGTGAGGTCATTCTTCGTACTCGCTGGGTAATATTATCAGTTTTTCGCATCGTTTTTCGATTTTTTCGTTAATTTCTTTTGTCCCAAATAAACTCTTAGCAGGTGTATCATGCCCTATGCATATCTGAGATGCAATAAATTAATGTGAGTCTGGATCGGAAAAAATCAAAATTTGATCCAATCAGATAGTATTGCCATCGCTAGCCTATTTATGCATTTGCCAAAATTGCTTGATTATTGCTATTTGCTATTCTATGTAAAAGTATATTGCTAGAATGTCGATGATTGTTATCTAATAAAAAAGACAAAGTGAAATCGCGGTGCTTCTTTTGATGTTGAGTGTTACTCATTGCCATTCGTCTCATCCTCGGGCTCTTGTGGCAGACGGGTGATGATAATTTTATCAATGCGTTGCTGATCCATGTCGGCGATGTGAAATTCGAGGCGTCCGATGGTAAACTTTTCGCCCTCGGTGGGGAGACGGTCGATTTTGTGAATAATAAAGCCTGCGAGCGTTTGGAATGCCTCGTCTTCGAGATCGACGGCGGATTCGAGTTCGGGGATTGCTTGGGTAACATCATCGATCTCGGTCATGCCATCGACGATCCAAGAGTTTTCTTGTAGTACTCGCACTTGGGCGCGCTCGGGATTGAGATCTTTTTTGTAGTCGCCTACGACTTCTTCGATGATGTCATCAATGGTGATGAAGCCGCGGATCGTGCCGAATTCATCGGTGACAAGTGCAGCTCCCAGTGCAGTGCTGCGCAGTGTTTGGAAAAGTTTCAATGCTGGCTGATTCTCGACGACGAAGGCAGGCGGTTGCATGATGGCGCGCAATGGCGTTTCTTGCAGAGCGCTGACCTTGGATGCATAGAGAGCGCGAAGAGATACGAGGCCGCAGATTTGATCCCGGCTGCCTTCATAGATGGGGAAAACGGATTGTTTGCTATTGGCGATGCGTTGGCAGATTTGCACATGGGTGGCATCGTGGGGCAAAAATGTGACCTTAGGACGTGGCAACATGATTTCCTCGGCCTGGATGTTTTGGAGATCAAATACACCGCTGACCATGTCGCTTTCTTCCTGATCGACGCCACCAGTGATGATGCCTTCGCGCACGAGAACCTGCACTTCTTCACGCGACGGGCCGGAGCTAGAGGCATCGCTGGCACCGAAAAGTTTCATCAGTAGGCGAGTGGATTTTTCTAACAACCAGACGAGTGGGCTTGCAGTGCGTGAGAGCCAGGTCATGGGGCGCGCCATGCGCAGGGCGATGCCCTCAGGATTGCGTAGTGCTAGTCCCTTGGGCACCAATTCGCCGATGACAATGTTGCAATAGGTGAGTGCGACGATGGCGAGCGCGAAGGAGATTTGTGGTGCGCTGGTGCCGACGAGGGGGAGATCGTTGATCCATGGCGTCATCAAATCAGCAATGTTCTGTGCCCCGAAAGCAGCGGAAATGACCCCCACCAAGGTGATGCCGATCTGCACGGTGCTGAGGATGCGCTCGGGATTTTCGATTAGCTTAAGGGCGATGCGCGCGCGCTTGTTGCCTGCCTCAGCAGCTTGTTGCAGACGTGATTTTTTGACTGAAACGAGGGCGATTTCCGCCATAGCAAAAGCTCCATTGAGCATGAGTAGGGCGAAGATGAGGAGGATGATGGTCATGAAATGAGGTGCGGGATACTAGATCAGGAACGAAGTTGTAGCAAGGATGGAAATGATGGATGTTGGATCAAGAAAAATCCCCGCTGCGGTAAACCGAGCGGGGATGTGGTGGTAGTGAGATCATTCACCAATCGAAACAGGCGGCGTCACGGCTTGCACGGGTTGGCTGTTTGGTGGTGGCTGTTGTCCTGGCGAAGTTGGCTGCGCTGCGGCAGCGGCAGGATCGGTAGCCTTGGCGATGAGGTCAGCACGATTCTTGATGAGGGAATCGACAGTGTATTTTGCTACCTCGTAAACGCGAGTTTGGAGGGATTGTTCTTTCTGAAGTTTTTCCTGCAACGTTTTTTGTGTGGCTTGAAATGCCTCGTCTTTACTCTTGGCGTCTTCAGGTTTTTCATCGGCTGCTTTTACACGTTCTTTGGGGAAATTGGCGGCAACTTTGACGCTGAGGTGATAGGCATCTTCTGTGACTGGAGGTGGCGTTTCCTCTGGTTTGGCGAGGGCATCGGGAACCTTGACGGCGGGCTTGGCAACGAGCGTGATGGTGTAGGTGAAGCCATCGATGGTCTCAATGGTAGCAACGCGGCGCTCGGCAGCTTTTTCGATTGTGGCAACATCAGTAGCGCTGGCTACGTCTTGGAAGTTTGCTCCTGAGAAAACAGTTTTGAGCGGCGCGGTGATGGCAGTGTCGAGATTTTCCTCGGGCTTGGCGCCGTCGAGAGTAAACTCAGCATTTTCATCGGCGCGGGTGAGCTTCCACTCGATGGACTCGGGCTTGCCAGCGCTGGTCACACTGATGGATTTGATTTTCTCGATGCTGAAGAATGCAGTATCGAGCCAATCCTTGGCGTTGACTGATGCCGTGGGGAAGCTCTCGCTGGTGACGTAGATGCCTGAGGTGTCTGCGGCATTTTGGATGTAGCGACCACCGCCATCTGAGTCCTTACCGAGGAACAAGGTAGCGATGTTTTCGTTAGCGGCATTCGAGAAGCTCAGTTCGGTGCCGTGTTTTTCTTGGCTAGTGGCAGTGAGGTCGATGCCGAAACGTTTGCCATAAGTGGGACCTGCTTCGATTGCGTTGTTGACTTTCACTTGCTCGATGGTGCGAAGTAGGTTGTTGATCGTGCTAACGTTTGCGGGATAATCACCGCGCTCAGCAACGACCCAACCTGATTCTTTTTTGGCAAGGGTGACTGATTTTTCGAAGCCCTTGAGTTGAATGCTAGTAACTTGATCGGCGGGGAACGAATCGAGCAAGGTTTGTCCGCGGCTACGCTCAGTATTGGCTTTGCCGGAGACGGGAGCACGGAGCTTGAGCGTGGTCACACTAATGCCTAGCGCGAGTGCGATGACCCAGAGGATGATGACTGATTTTTTCGACATAATCTTGTGTTGGTTAGGAAAATGAGAAGAGTGATGGATTAGCGAGCGCGGGCGGATAGACGACGGAATAAGGCAACGCCGATGCCTGCCAGCAGAACCAAGCCGGGGACGACTCCAAGGTTGAGTCCGATGATGCGTGCGGAAAGTTTGTCCTTTTCTCGTTTGAGATCTTTGTAGAGTTCGCGGATTTGCTTGTTGGCATCGGTGACTTCAGCACGGAACTGTTTTTCCTCTTCTTCTTGTGCGGTGGAGAGTCGCAGGTCTTTGGAGGAATCGCGTGATTGAGTCAACTCGGTAAGGCGATCTTGTGCGGCCTTGAGTTTGTTTTGCAGTTCTTTCTGCTTGTCTTGCATGGCGTTCTCGGCATTGGCTTCCATTTCACGGATGAGGGTAAATGGACGGCGAATGGACGCGCGGCTGCGGGCACCGATGAGGTCAGCAGAAGAGGCTGCTTGGTCGATGATGTTCAGCAGGAGCACGGAGTTGCCGTTGTAGGGCATAGCAGCCTGCATGCCGCCCATATTTTGAATGCGGTAGGCACCTTGGTTTGAAAATGCATCGGTATCGGCAATGAGGAAGACATTCGAGTCAGAGATGCCGTCCTTGAGCCAAGTGGGCTTGGCAGGCTCGGCATCTTTTTTCTCATTGTCTTTGTCATCTTTTTTCTCGGCATTTGCCTCATCTGCGGGTGGAGTTTCGCCAGGTTTGCCACTGGGGAATGCGGTTTTGAATTTACCGCTCAGGCGAAGAACGAGGTCATAAGCGCGGCGGTTTTCAAAGGTGACATTGGGGCTGAATTGGGAGGCCGCCATGGAATCGGTGAGGCCCGCTTGCGAGGAGGACTTTACAAGCGTGGACGCAGCGAGGCCGTTGTTGCCTTGGTTGGTAATGGCTCCAGAAAGGATGAAGAAGAGGTCATTGAGGTTCTTCGTAATGACGTCGTCTTTGTCGGGCATGGCTTCTTTCGGCAGGCTGAGTGCCGCGTAGCCGGGGCGATTTCCTTGAAGCATGGTGCGATACTTGGCGTCGGCCAAGGTTTGGCTGCTCTCAAAGCTGATGTTCCAAGCGGGGAGAAGGGTGGGCAATGTCGAAGAGGTGGGAATGCCTCCGCCGCCCATGCCCATCATCGGATTGCCTTGGGCTGTGGCTGCAGCATCGAAGGAGTACGCATCGAGTGCGGCAATGAGTGTGCCGCCTTTGAGCAGGAATTGATCGATCAAAAATTCCGTTTCTGGAGTGATACCAGCGGGGTGAATCAGGAGCAGCACTTTGACATCATCGGGGATCTCGGTGGCAGTGAGCTCGATGTCCTTGACTTTGAATACTTGTTCGAGTTGTTGGTAGAGAACCCAGCCTTGCTGGGGGGCTTGGCCGGGCATTTGTGCTGGGCCCCCTTTGAGTGGTAGGGCGGACATGACGCCGATGACGGGTTTTTCCACTGCCGTGACTTCGCCAATGGCTCGTGAAAGGGTGTATTCGAACATCGTCTCCTGATCGTCGAGCGATTGCACATCGAAGGGGTCAATGTTGATGCGGCTATTTTGCTCAAGGCAAGAGATGGCGAGTCCTAGCGATACGTTTTCGTATTGATTGATGTTTTGCGTCTGGATGCCGTCGAGGTTGGCGGAGTCCTCGGCATCGGTGTCAGGCTGTGGATCGAGATTTTCGACGCGCAATTTGCCCTCAGGAGCGAGGTTGACATACTCCTTTAGAATGTCATCGATGCGGCGAATGAACAGCTTGGTCTCGCGAGGTAGCGCTTCATTTTTGCGCGAAGCGTAGTAGCGGATGGTGACGGGAGCATCGAGTTTTTCGAGGATGGTTTTGGTGCCTTTGGAGAGCGTGTGGACGCGATCTTCGGTGAAGTCAGCACCCTTGGTGCCAAAGGAGGTGAGAGAAATCAGCCAATTGGCGAGAAACGCGATCAACACAAGCGCGGCAATGCCAAAAGCTGCACGGACGACAGGATGAGTGGTTTTGGGATGATGCATGAGAGTAGTTTGGTTGAAGAGAAAATAGGAGTTTGCTAAACAATTAGGCTCGCTTGGCTGAGAGGATTGCTGAGGTGCCGAGCAGGCAGGTGATGATGATGGAACTGAACCACACCATGTCTTGGTAGCGGAACATGCCTCGTGTCAGTGAGCGGAAGTGGTCCCATACGCCGAGAGAGGTGAGGGCTTCGACAAGGAAGTCGATGCGGAATTTCGCGAGTTCGCGGGTGAAAGCCTCATAACCGCAGAGAACCATGATCACGCAGATGGCGACGGAGACAATCAGGCAAACAACTTGATCGCGGGTGCAGGCGCTGACTAGCATGGTGATGGCTAGGAATACGCAGCAGGTGAGGTACGAGCCGAGGTAGCCCGAAAAGATGCGCCAGTTGTCGGGCTCGCCGAGGTAATTGACGGTGATGATGATGGGGAAGGTAAGTAAGAGGGCGACGAGCCAAACGAAGGCGGCGGCGAGGTATTTGCCGATGATGGCGGTCCACGGTGGAATCGGGAACGTACCAAGGAGTTCAAGTGTGCCGTTGCGTTGTTCATCGGCCCAGAGTTTCATGCCGACAGCGGGAGCGAGGAGCATGTAGAGCCATGGATGCCAGAACAGGAATGACCACTCAAGGTTGGCGTCACCGGCCAGAATGAAGGAGCCAAAAGTGAAGTTGAACAGCAAGGAGATCACGAGGAAGATCAGAATGATCGCGTAGGCTGTGGGTTGGGTAAAATAGGAAATGAGTTCGCGTTTGAGAATCGTCCAAATGTGTTTCATGTGATGAGGAACTGGTTTGGGTTAAATTGGGAATTAGGCCGCAGTATGGGCGCTGTCGTGAGTGGTTAGGGTCCGGAAAAGATCGTGGAGTGAGCCTGTGGGGCTTTGTTTTTTGAGCTCGGCAGGCGTTCCATCGGCCACAATCACTCCGCGGTCAACGATGACGGCGCGGGTGCATGAGGCATCCACTTCTTCGAGGATGTGAGTGGAAAACAAGATGGTTTTGGTCTCGCCTAGGCGTTTGATCAATTGGCGCACTTCGTGTTTTTGGTTGGGGTCGAGACCGTCTGTGGGTTCATCGAGAATTAACACAGCGGGATCGTGGAGGAGGGCTTGAGCAAGGCAGGTGCGGTGGCGATAGCCCTTCGAGAGGGTGTCGATGGATTGTTTGGCGACGCTTTCGAGAAAGCAAGTTTCGATGGCTTTCTCGACAGCACTTTTTTTCGCTGTTCCACTCAGGTTGCGCACATCAGCACAGAAGTTGAGGAATCCGGTGACGGTCATGTCATTGTAGAGTGGTGCAGACTCGGGAAGGTAGCCGATTTGCGCTTTGGCGAGGTAGGGGGCATCGGTGATGGAGTGGCCGCAGACAAGGGCGTCGCCGGAGCTGGGAGTGATGAATCCGGTGATCATGCGCATGGTTGTCGATTTGCCGGCACCGTTGGGGCCTAGGAAGCCAAGCACTTCGCCTGGTTTGACGGTGAATGACAGGTCCTTGACAGCGTACTTTGGTCCAAAATGCTTGGTCAGGTTTTCTACTTCGATCATAGTTCGGGTTGATAAATGGTTGAATCAAATGGTGATTGCAACGCTTTAGCGATTCTGGTGAGCTTTTTTGTTTAACAAAATGGGTTCATTGCAAAAAAATTCCGCAAAAATCATTCTCAGGGGTATTTTATGAGCTTTCGTGGAATTTCTCGAAAACTTCCCTTTACAAGTAGCTTGTTGCTCTGCATATTCCCGCGCTCATGACTCTTCTCGGTATCAACTATTTGAATGTCAGCATCACGGCGTTGTTGGTGATTTACGTTTTCGTTTGTTTGTTTATGATCCTTCTGGTATTGATGCAACGTCCTAAGCAAGAAGGTTTAGGGGCTGCATTTGGTGCTAACACGACTGATCAATTATTCGGTGCGCGGACGACAAATGTTTTACAAAAAGGCACGGTTTACATGGCGGTGCTGTTTTTCGTTTTGACTCTTACTTTAGCGATCTTGATGCAACGGAAGAGTAAAATCAATTCGCTAGCGAAGGCTGATGCGCCTGCTGCTGCGGTCGAAGAAGTACAAACTCCTCCTGCTACTTCACTCAGTGAAGAATTGTCTACTCCTCAGCCTAATGCGACGGCAACAACTGCTCCTGTCACTGTGCCATCTGAGGATGCGACAGACGCAGAAACAGCCCCAGAAGTCGTTAAGCCTGCGGATGCAGCTGCGCCAGAAGCAGTGACTCCACCTGCCGAGCCAGCTATACCTCCTACTGATTCTCCTACGCCACCAGAAGGCTCAGACAAATAATCGTATGAGCGCCGCTCTAACAGAGTGAATATGAGCGATGATGACACGGGTCGGCCAATTTGGGCGCGGCCCGATTTGTTTCCGAAAGCCCCGGATCTAGGTTGGGGTTACGATGGGCATTTGCGTGTGCCGATTGCGGTTTCTGGGGAGCAAGAGTTAGTGAATTTGCTGCGCCAAGATGTCAATGAATCAATTCGACTGGTATGGACTCCGCAGGGGGGGAATCTCGAAGTGCCAGAGGCGATTCCGAGTCTGCAAGAGGCGCTTAAAGAGTCGAGGTTGGTGGCATCCGCACGTCAACTGAAGCATGCGGCTGGACAGTTGAAATTTGGACTACTTCTTTTCGTCGGTTTTATGGGCTACACCCTGTTTGATTTGTATCAGGCTTCGCCTGGTGCACCATGGACGGTGTTGCTGCGGATGCTATGGCATAGTATGGCCCCGGTGATGGGGCTCTTGATGTTGCTGATGTTTTTCGCGATGCCCTGGTATGATTGTTACAAGCGCTATCAGGAGGTGAAATCCTGGACAGCTGAGACAATGCGTGAGGCCGCAGAGCTCGCGCGTTTCGAGACGTGGTTAGCATGGCAAAAAAATTATGCAACGAGGGTGTTGATGGGCATCATTGCTCTTGCAGGGGCGTTGCAAGTCTTCACGGGAAAGACAGAGCAAGCAGCTCTCGTCTTAGGCGACACGGAGCGTTGGCGATTACTCACAGCTCCATTATTGCATGGAAATGAAATTCATTTTTTCATGAATGCGCTGGGATTATTATATCTTGGAAAACGCATCGAGGCATTGGCGCGCTGGCCGCATGTGGTGATGGTGTTCCTTTTCTCAGCATGGCTGGGCGGTGAGGCGAGTTTGTTGTTTTCGCTGAAAGATCATGCATACGCCTTAGGTGCATCGGGTGGCATCATGGGAATGCTGGGATTTTTGCTGGTTTTTGAGTGGCGGCATGCGCGTCTGGTACCGCGTTCTTCGAGACGTCGCTTGTTGTTTGCTTTGATTGCTACAGCCTTGATCGGATTGTTGGGGATGCGTTTCATCGACAATGCGGCGCATGTTGGTGGCTTGTTGGGAGGTATGCTCTACGCGCTGGTGGTTTTTCCACACTCTGAAAGTGCGATGCGCCCACGAGCTTCCCTATCAGATAAAGCAGCGGCATCTGTGTGTTTTGCGGTGCTCGGATTCGGATTATGGTTGTGCTACAAGGCCATGGTTTGAGATGCCGATTTCCTAGAGGAGGGTGGATAATGCTCACAATATGATTGTCAAGTGGGAGGTGGTTTTCTAAACTACTTCAGGCGGCAGGAGAAACGTGTCGACGAACATAATTATGGCTGACTGGTATTACGGAGAAAATGGTGGGCAACTCGGCCCTGTAGATGATCAGACTTTGCAAGCAATGGTGGCACAAGGGCGGATCACCGCGCAGACATTGGTCTGGCGTGAGGGCATGAGCAACTGGCAGCCATATTCTGCTTTAAATCTAATTGAATCACAGTCTCCGAATCTTGGACCATCGAGTTTTTCTCCGCCGATCTATGCACCTGTGCCGAATTCGGGGTTAGCAATCGCGAGTATGGTTTGTGGCATTGTAAGCTTGATTCTTTGCTATGTTAATGCAGTGGCGGCGATCCCAGCTATCATTTGTGGACACATGGCATTGAAAAAAATCAATGAATCCGAACTGCCGATGGCTGGCAGGGGGATGGCAATCGCGGGCTTGATCACGGGGTATCTAGGTTTGTTGTTTCAGCTTATCGTGATCGGGATTGTATGTTTTGCCATTTTCTCTAGCAGTTCCTCCTTGTTCCCATGACGTTTTTTGAATGGTAGCTTGAGAGTTTGAGCGATGAAATGGTATTGCGAAAAATGGCAATCAGCTCGGTGCGGTGGATGAAACTGGTGCGAAGGCGGGATTGATTCTCGGATACCGTGGTATGGCCTTGTCTTTATTTTAGGTTATGTTGATATGAATCTCAAAACTCATCTGCAAGTGATCGAAGATCTCCAGTGTAAAATTTCAGAGCAACAAGCGTAGTCGTAGTGATGAATGAAGTGCGTCCGGTGATGTCAAAGCCATGGACCTTGCTGGGAAGCTTGGTGTTCTTGGCGGGAATTGCGGCATTTTTGTTGCAGTCGAAACTTCTCGGGCTAATGCCCCCGTGCATGTTTCACAAGTTCACGGGTTTGCACTGTCCTGGTTGTGGCGGACGGCGCTGCATGATGATGTTAGCTGAAGGGCGTATTGCAGACGCATTTCAGATGAATGCTTTGGTGATTTTTATTGTGCTTGGATTTGGAGTTTTTTTTCTGCGCCAAATCGTGCTTGAGTGGAAACTTGGTAGCGTACCGCAAACAATACTCGCACCGAAATATGCTTGGGCGATCGTTTGGTGCATTATAGGTTTTTGGGTGTTGCGCAATGTGCCACTGTGGCCGTTTACCTTACTCGCACCGTTTCGGTAGAGAGAAAATTTTAGCGAAGATAGGGATTGCGCTGCATTTCTGACTGGATGGTGGTGGATGCACCGTGGCCTGGGTAAACGGTGGTTGTGGCAGGGAGAGTCAAAAGTTTTTGGCGGATGCCAGCGATGAGCAAGCGTGGATCGCCGTGACCGGGAATGTCGGCGCGGCCGATGGATTGCTGAAACAAGGTGTCTCCCGAAAATAGACTGCTCGATGACTCGTGGTAAAATGTCACGGAATCGGGTGAGTGGCCGGGCACGTGAGCAAGAGCAAAGTGCGCTTCGCCGATGACCAACTCTGATTGCTCGGCAAGCAGGTGATCGATCTGATAGGGAGATACTTGTGGCATGCCCCAGGCACGTGCCATGGTTTCCAGCGTGAGAAAAGTTGAGTAGGGAGAGTGTGCGTAAACGGGAACTCCGAGTGCCTGCAAGGCGGCGACATCCATGACGTGATCGTAGTGCTGATGAGTCAGCAGCAAGTGGGTGGGTTGGAGATTTTTTCTCTGAAGCCATGAGCTGATACCCTCGGGTGCATCGATAAGAATGTTAGTTCCATCGTTGAAAGCGAGCAGGTAGCCATTGGTTTCAACAAGGCCGCCGGTGTAGATGTGAAGGGTGTAGTCTTGGTTCATGAATAAAAAAATGTTAGAATGATCGCGGAGTTTCGCTAGAAAAAAACCGACCAGCGCGAACTGGTCGGTTTTTGAGAAATGGTTGCTTAAGCGAGTGATTACGCTTTGGTGCCGAGCATTTTCAGAGCTTCACCAGCGCGATTGGAGTAGCCCCACTCGTTGTCGTACCATGAGCCTACTTTGACCATGTTGCCGGAGATCACGAGTGTGAGTTCGGAGTCATAGATGGAGCTGTGTGGATCAGAAACGATGTCTTGGAGAACGATTGGCTCATCGCAATAAGCGAGGACACCTTTCATTGGGCCTTCGGCAGCTTCTTTGAACGCGGCGTTGATTTCGGCAACGGTCACGCTCACACCTGCTTTGAGTTCCACGACGAGGTCGGTGAAGGAGCCAGTAGGAGTTGGAACGCGGAATGCACCGCCGTTGAGTTTGCCCTTCATGGAAGGAATCACTTCGCCAATCGCACGAGCAGCACCGGTAGCGGATGGAACGATGTTCACAGCAGCGGCACGGCCACGACGCAGGTCCTTGTGGGGAAGGTCGAGGATGTTTTGGTCGTTGGTGTAGGAGTGAATGGTGGTCATGAAACCACGCTCGATGCCCCATTTGTCGTTGAGAACTTTGACCAATGGCGCAAGGCAGTTGGTGGTGCAGGATGCGTTCGAAACGATGTGATGCTTGGAAGCGTCGTAGAGATCGTCGTTGATGCCGATGCAGATGGTGATGTCTGGGTTGGTGGCAGGTGCGGAGATGAGAACTTTTTTGGCACCAGCGGTAAGGTGAGCTGCTGCTTTGTCACGATCGGTGAAGAAGCCTGTGGATTCCAAAACTACGTCAACGCCGAGTTCGGCCCATGGCAGTTTGGAAGGATCGCGCTCAGCGAGTGCGTGGATTTTGTGACCACGAACGATGATGAATTTGTCGTCGTAGGTGACTTCACCGTTGAATTTGCCTTGCGTGGAGTCGTATTTCAGCAAGTGAGCAAGTGTGTGGTTGTCGGTAAGGTCGTTGATGGCAACGACGTTGCGAAGTTCTTCGTCGCTCATGGCGCGCAGAACGTTGCGTCCGATGCGTCCGAATCCGTTGATGGCGTATTTAGGCATATGATTGATAGCGTGGATGGTTAAGGCCGTGCTGGAGAGCATAGGGCAGTCCACGCGGCGCGCGGATGATAAGGGGAAACCGCGCAGCGTCAATACACGATTGCAGAAAATTGTAGCATACCACGAAATTTGGCGCGGATGTTTTTTCGGGTGGATGTTGATCATTTCC
>CANHKJ010000002.1 GCA_947460915.1 Verrucomicrobiia bacterium | reverse complement strand
CGCTCATGGGCCCTCACCTCCTAGACGCCCTCACCATGGAGCAATTCGCCGACGTCATCTCATACCTCCACTCTCTCAAATAACGAAAAAAGCACCAAACAGTTGGCGCAACTCCAACTCGGCACGATCGTCCTTTGCGCCCTACTCCGTGCAAATAGTTCTCCGTCCCTCTGGGATCGAAAACGATGCGCGGGTTGGGGAGCGAGTGCGCAGCAGCTGAATAAAATCCGCCATCACTTTCGTTAGATTCAGAGATACTATGGCAATCATCAAAAGAAGCATGGCATCATTGAACACGCAATCATAATTTGATCTCCAGTTCATGACTTTACAACCCGAATTCAAGTGATGCCAATCTCACGAGCTTTGAGAGCTGCTTGCGTTCGGTCTTGAACGCTGAGCCGAGAGAAAATGGAAGTCAGGTGATTTTTCACTGTTCCCTCGGTGATATTGAGCGCGCTGGCAATCTCTTTATTGGTGCGCCCACGCGTCACTTGCCGTAATACGTCAAGCTCGCGGACAGAGAACTGGTAAATGTCATGCACAGGGCGTTGGCTGGGCATCCCAGAAAGGCGAGAGAATTCTTCAACGACGCGTGAGGCCACTCCCGGCTCTAGGTAGGTTCCGCCTTTATGTGCATTACGAATCGCCTCGGCTAACTGCTCAGTGGGGATATCCTTGAGAATATAGCCACAAGCGCCAGCTCGCAAAGCCTCAAATATTTCTTCATCCTCGCGAAAGGTCGTCAGGACGATGACTTTGGAATTGGGACTTACGCTCCGCAAGCGGCGTGTGGCCTCGATCCCATTCATGCCCGGCATCCGCAGATCCATGATCACAACGTCCGGGTTGAGGCTGTGCGCCAACTCCACTGCTGCGGCTCCATTTTCCGCTTCGCCAACTATCTCCAAGTCCACTTGCAAAGAAAGCAACATCCTCAGGCCATCCCTAAAAAGAGCCTGGTCATCACAGAGCATAATGCGGATCGGTTTCATGAAGGAATTGTGAGGACAAAGGAAAATCCAGAACCAGCTGTCCGATCAAGCACCAATGAGCCGCCCACCAAAGCAGCACGTTCCTGAAGACCAGTCAACCCGAAACCAGAACTAGAGCAGGCAAGATTCCCTGGGCCATCATCAGAAGCTCGTAAGACCACTTCCCCGCGTCGATCGAACTGGAGTTCGAGTGTAACCCTCGCCTCAGGGGCATGCTTTCTCGCATTCGTAAGCGCTTCCTGAGAGGCGCGGTAAATCGTGAGGGCCGTAGCTCGACCAAGAGGCCTTTCACTCCCTTTCACGACGAGGTTGACAAGTTGACCCGCACGTTCACTTTCCGTCACCAGGACTAAAAGAGCTTCGCAGAGGGAACGATTTTCTAGCGGACCCGAGCGTAGGCTTTCTACTGAATTGCGAATCTCGCGGAGACCTTCCCCAGCACACTCACGGGCGTTGCGGACTGCGTCCAAAGCCTTTGCCGGTTGGCTTTCCTGAATGCGTAATGCCGCCTCAAGCTGAACCCGGATGACCGTGAGGTAATGGCCAATCAAATCGTGAATTTCCCGTGCCATTCTGCTTCTCTCACGAGTAACTGCCAACTCTTCAGCTTGCAAAGCATACGCCGCTAACTCCGAGTTGGCGAGTTCGAGACGCATGGCGATTTTGCGTGCTTCGGCATGGCTTCGTTCCGTCGCAACAACCATTTGCACAGAGACAATGGTAAAACCCGCTTCGAGAAAAAAATCCATACCTGGCGGAGACAGTAGTGCAAAATGGAGGGCGAATGATCCAACCACGGGTAAGGTAAACCATGGTCCCCTCACTAACAAAACGGAATGAGCAATCAACGGTAGAAGCAACGCTTTGAGAATTCCATTCGGATTGCAGGGCAAAGCAAAAAGAATGACGCTGGTGACCAAAACAAACTCAACTGCAATAAACGGCATTCCCTTCCGGAAAATCGAAATTTTTCTCGGCGCTGGATCGCACAGCACTGGTTCTAAAATCATATGATGAAGCGCAGGAATAACGCCCCATAACATCCATGCCACGGAAAGCATGAGCCCCAATAGCAAAATGGGAACATCGTTGCTCCTGCCAGAGTCCATGAACGTATTCGAGACTACGACTCCCACCCAGGCGATGAGTGAAATGAGAATGCCATTGAAGCAATAAACAGACACTTTGCGAATGCGCGGTGGATTTGCATGAATGAGATCTGACATGACAGCATTCTGTTTCATGTTTTTAGGCAACTTGATCAGTCCTGCATCGCTTTTTCATGGCTGCACAATTTGAATTTGATGAAGAAGAAAAAATGGACCGAGACGGCATTTGGATCTGGTGAGTCAAGCAGGGCATAAAAAAGTTAGTTCTGATTCACCCGGGCGCGAAAGAAGGCGTCTGCTCCGGGTTTGGGACCGGTGAAGGTCCTCGGACCACCTTGGGTCGGCAGGCCTTGGTTGCCGGGGACATTCCATGGTGTCCATTGCTGAAGATCTTCCGAGTGCTCGATGATCGCAGAGCGGTTCGGCGGAAGATCGAGGCTAAAGGAAACTTGCGAACCATTGAGGCTAACAGATGTATGGGGAAATGAATTCCCTGACAAGGGATTAGTACCAGCGAGGAATTCAAAATGATTGTTAGAGCCATCACCGTCTGGGTCTGCGGTCGCTGCACCTTGTGGACTGGTTCCAGATAGAAACTCAGCGGCGCGCCATTGATCATACGTTTGGCGAGTGAGGAGTTCGTTCTGGATCCACTCGGTGAGTAGAGCGACTCCCGCGGGATCGACCACGTTGCTGCCCAGCGGTGGCATGCGGGTGAATCCGTTAGATGCAGCGGTGCGATTGAGGAGGATGGAATGGACAGTGGAACCGGGCACGACGAGTTTGTTGAGCGGATTGCCACCGTTATTACTGGCATTGCCAAGGATGAGTCCGGTTTGGTCGAGGGTGAGCTCGTGACGACCGTCCCACATCGAAGGAGTAGCATTTCCTCCGCTTTGGTGGCAGTAGGCACAGTTTACATCGAGGTAAGAACGAACGCGGGCCTCGGCAGGATACGCCGTTTCATCGGGTCTCAAATGGCGCGGGAGCAAGTTGAAAGAATCCGGATTGTTAGAAAAGTAACCGCCATTTTTTAAGACCTCAATCTGGTTGCCAGAAAAGCCGGGAATGATGCTGTCCATGTTGTATTGGCGGGTGTTGGAGGAAAGCGCGAAGCCGGCCTGCGGAGTGTGACAGGTCATGCACTCGGAGCGACTGGGAATGCGCCAACGCTGGGTTTGCGGAGAACCACCGACGGTAATGGATAGGTCGAAATCTTCACCCGGTTCACCGACGAGATTGGCTTCCGTGCCGGCCTCGTTCCAGCGGTAGCTGACGCCATAAGCACCGCTGGCGTTTTTGACGAGCAGGCGGGTTTCCAAACGCTTGCGGGTGGAGGGATTGCCGCGGGTGGTCTCAATGTCAAAGTGTTTCACCCAGATCTGTCCTGTAGGGAATGACCACTCGCCGTCGCGCGACCAGGTCATTTTCGAGGAGGCATCGGGAAGGGTGAACCAGCGGCGCTTGATGGCGTGATCGCTCCAGAAGGGCAGGTTGATTTGATAGGGCAGCAGGCCTGGCGCGGGCGACAAATCCGTTAGATCAGAGAAAATCCCAGTAGCTGTTAGAGTAGCGGGGTAGGTGCTGGTATCGGTGACGGTGGTAATGCGACGGATGATGTTGTCGTTGATGTCGGCCATCAGGACATCGCCATTCGATGGATCGCAGCCAAAGCCGACGATGCCGCCCTCGCCGAGGATGCGGTTGACGGTGGGCGGGTTGCTGCCGTTACGGACGAGCGACCAGACGTTTCCGGAGTTATAATCGGCAAAAATATAGGCACCGGTGAGTGAGGCCATGCGGGTTCCGCGATAGACGAGTCCTCCCGTGACGCTGGTGCCTTGGAAGGTGCCTGTGCCACGTTGGTAATCGAAGAGCGGATTGATGTGGGTGAAGCCGCCGGGCGCTCCACCGACGGGCCCGGCGATCATGCCCTCGCGCCATACCCAGCCGTAGTTGCCTCCGCGGGTGAGGACGTTAATTTCTTCGCGCGCGCCGCCGCCGACGTCGCCGCACCAAAGTTCTCCAGTGACGGGATCAAAGGAAAAGCGCCAAGGATTGCGCAGGCCGGCGGCCCAAAATTCGGTTCTAACCGAAGAGGCGGTCACGGCGAGTCCGTTGAAGGAAGTGGCGCCGATCCATGGGTTGTCGGTCGGGATTTCATAGGCGGGCAGGCCGCTATGAAGAACGATCGCGGGGTGGCTGTTGGGCGGGATGTTTGCATCGTCGGTGGCTGCAGGATTTCCCGCGATTTCTGTGCCTTCGAGATCGACGTCGATGCGCAGCATTCCTGCGAAGAAATCTTTATTGATGCGCTGGCTGTTGGCGTATTGGTCGTTTTGCCCTCCTTCATCGCCGAGGGAGATGTACAAAAATCCATCAGGCCCGAAATGGAGGTCACCGCCGTTGTGATTGCCAGCTTCATCGGCTTGCTGGATGAGGATGCGCTCGGAAGCGAGGTTAGCGGTAGGATTGGCGGAGTTCGGATTGTTGAATGTGATGCGAGAAACGCGTTGATGCAGGGCGCCGCCAATGTTGACGGAATAGAAAAGGAAGACGTGGCCGTTGCTGGCGTAATTCGGGTGAAAGGCCATGCCGAGCAGTCCGCACTCGCTGCCGGTGTTGATGGCTTCGGCAGGATTGCGACCGTTGAAGAGTCCTCCAGTGGCTGCGCTCAAAGTCAGTACGGTGGTAGCGGTGGGAGTGGCAGCAGTGACATTCGGAATCACGCGCAAGAGCCCGCCTTTTTGACAAATGAAGACACGCTGGGTGTCGCCGGGAGGTGAGGCAATGCAGACGGGTTGATCGAAGGAAAGTCCGGTGAAAGCATTCACCGCCGCAATCGACACTGGTGGAGGATTGGCGGGGACTTGAAAGGAGTTGTTAGGGATGCGAAGTTGATCGGAGAAGGTCAGCGTGACGATGGCAGGCTGCGACTGCCCGCCCGCGCCATTGACGCGGTAAGTAAAACTATCGGTCGTCGGGCTGCCGCTGGTGTGGGTGTAAAGGATGCTGCCGTTCGGGCTGATGGTGGTGGTGCCGAACTGGGACGCTTGTACTATGATCACCGTAGTTGGATCGAGGGTGCCGCTATCGTTTGCCAGCACAGCGATGCGGACCTTCTGCTGGCGATGGAGTGTAGCGGCATCGGTGACGGTGGTGGGCGGCGGGAAGTTTGGGTTGGGACCGATGCTGATGCTGTTGAGGATTTCGTTCGGGCTGAGCGCGCGGCGGTGGATGCGAACCTCGTCGTAGATGACGTTGCCGTTGGAGTCGCCGCTGTATTGCGAGCGGCCGAGCCAGTTGTTGACGTCCTCGATGGCGGAGAGCTTGAAGGGCAGGTCGCGGGTGGCAGCTAGGGTGCCGTTGAGATACCAAGCGAGCTGACCGCCACTGCTACCGGAGGAACCCGCGCCATCGGTGTAGGTGATGGCAAAGTGGTGGCGAGTGCCGGTGGTGAGGGTGAGGTTGGAATCGGTGGCTAGCTCAGCGGCATCGTTGAGGCGGCCAACAAGTCGCTGCTGATTGGCAGCAGTTCCACGATTAATGGCGAGCATGAGGTTGTCGCTGGAACCCGTCCCTCCGGGGGCGACGGTGGCGGTATGGAGAATTTCACCGGGAGCGGCTCCAACTCCTTGCGCTGCGGCATTTCCTGCGAGATTCGTGCGGCCAATGTCAACGATGCGCTGCCAGTTCCGCGCATTGACTGGCGTCGCCCAGAGTTCGAAGGTGATACTGGTTTTCGAGGAGATGATGCCGTTGGGGAGATCCACGTAGGCGGAGATGTTAGATGGTGTTTGATTGCCATCGGTAGTGCCAGGAAGGCTGAGGGCAGTGCCACTGAAGGTGGCTCCGTTTCCACGGATCGTGGCGTTTGCATTACCAACAAGGTCCAGAACGGTGGTGCCGGTGTTGGCGTTGCCCACATTATTTCCGAAGGACCAACGGTGTGCGATGTCTGATAGCGGAAACGAAGGATTCGCACCGGAACTGAAGCTGGCGGTGATTTCCGCCGGGGTCATCGCGTGGTCATACACGCGGACTTCGTTATAGGCAGCGTGAGTGTTGCGGTCGCCACTCCAATGCGAGCGGCCGAGCCAGTTGTTTACGTCCTCAATCTGGTTGAGGCGAAAGCTGGTGTCGAGCGAGGCAATGAGAGCACCGTTGCGATACCATGAGGCCCGTCCGCCAGTGGAAGCAAAGGCCCCGATGCCGCTTTGGAAGGTGAGGACGTAGTGATATTCCGTGCCGGCGGTGGTGGCGATGTTCGTATCAGAGATGCCGTATTGACCGGTCGCGTCCCCCGCCCCGACGCCGTTGATTCGGGTTTCGAACCGTTGTTGGCTGAGATTGCCTGCGCCATCGCGAGCCAGGGTGAGCGTCAGCCCGGCGGAGGAACTGGTGGCACCAGGCGCGGTGCTGGCAATACCCGTGATTTCGCCGGGTGCACCAAGACCATCGCCAGCTTGGGTGATACGGCCGAAATCAAGGAGGCGCTGGAAAGTTTGATGACTCAGTGGCGTAGCCCATATTTCCACGGTAAGATTTGTTTTCGATGAAATCAGACCGTTAGGGAGATCGATGTAGGCGGAAATGTTAGAGGGTGCTTGATTTCCAGAGGTGGTGCCGGGCAATACAATCGATGTACCGTTTGAGGTTGCACCAATACCACGGAGAGTGGCAGTGGCGGCAGTAATGCTGTCTGTTAGATTCGTATTCGGGGCTATGGTGCCAGAGGGAAGATCGAAAGACCAGCGATGAATGAGGTCGGCATGCAGCACTGAACTCGCGAAGAGCCAGAGCACAAAATTTGCAAATTTTTGGTTGCCGAATTTCATCATGATCGAAGTGCAGCTGTGAACATAAGCCTGTGAATCATTTTTTTCAAACAACTTTTCTTGAGCAATATAGATAGATTTCGAGACTTATGGAGAGGCAACTTTTTGATTTATCCGAGGTAAGCGCCGCCTGTTAGACGATGGTTTACCAAACGCTTTTCGCTGTCTCGATAAACACATAAACGTCCATAATGTGCATCTTAAATCATGGCGCTAAGATCACTCGGTAGAACGCCTTACTTGAGGGCACGGGTGCTAAGTCGGTGAAAGATATGGGACCATCTGTAGCAGGAGTCACCGTGTGAATCACCGACCAAGAACCGATCGCGACTGTCGCAGAGCGCTCGACCTTGAAAGTTAACCCAGCCTTGCCTTGCCATCCAAGAGTGAATCCATCAGCAAGATTTCTGTCGTTAGAAGCAACAAAAAATCGACTATTCGAGTTGGTTGGCTGAAGTCCCAAACGAAATTCTGTGAGGTTATCTGTGCCGTCGCGATCAAAGTCAGCTCCATGGAGCACGTCATTTATGGTATTGATGCTATCGTTCATATTAGCGTTGATGATGATCTGCTCGAATGAATCATTCATGCCATCGCCATCAAGATCACTACTCACCACATCGAGAATTCCGTTAGATTCGGTAAACCGATAGGGCGCACCTGGAGCAAGCCATACACCAGGAGAAGTTTCGTTCCAACCAAGTACTGTGAAAGTATTGCCATAAGTTTCCGTAAGACTTGCCACATCAACTAGGGTCCAAGCATGTCCAGGCGTCATACTCGCAAGTGAAAGATCGATCAAGAAGTCACCGTCGAGTTTGACCGAACCGCTGCCAGTAAGGCGATTGTTTATGCCAGCCGAGCTAGGGACAAAACGCAAACTAGCATTGTCTGCGAGAATGAGTTCACCCCCGGTACTCACAGTTGTATTTCCGTCATAGGTATTGGCGCCAGCTAGAGTAAGAGTGCCTGCCCCTAATTTGGAAAGACCTCCTGTGCCTGCGTCGAGCAAGGGTTGTGCGATCGTTATATCATTGCCATTCGTGTTAATTTTTGCGCCACCATTCTGGATCCACGCAGCTGATAAGCCTTGCATAAAAGTAGTAGAACTTGTTGCCGCGATGAGGACTCCTCCATTAAAATAAAAAGAGCCGTTTGCACCAGCAGATACCCTTGACACGGTTGGAATTGTCAGGGTTCCTCCGTTGAGATTGTATGCATATGTGCCGGTACTCGCGCCATTACCCAGATTCAAACTACCGCTGCCGCCGATTGTGACGCCTGCATCACTAAAGAAAGTAACCGAGCCACCATTTTGTGTAAAAGTGGAGGTGCCAGTGTGGTTTCCGCCCTGACCAAAACCAATGCTAGCGTTGTTCTGGAGATTTACACTGCCGGAATTAAGTGTGAAAATGTTAGATGTCGCATCAAAGACTCCCATTTCTAGCAAGCCGCCGCCGGCAGTATTGATCTGAATCGTACCCCCATTATTAGTGACCGAGGCATTATTGGAGGAATTTCCTGCAAAACCGAGGGTGAACCACTGACGTGAACTTAATGAACCACCTGTAATGACTCCGCTTCCAGAAATGGCTGCGAGGTTATTCCCTCCCCTTGCGAAAGATACAATGTTTGCCGTAATCGAACCGCCATTCATGTTGAGTTGACCGACGCCACCATTACCGAAGAAACTTCCTCCGACTTGCATCTCACCAGCTACATTTACCGCACCCGCTGTCATGTTAATGACTCCCGTCGCCGCGCCATTACACCCCGCAAAGATGCCCCCAGCCTGTGCCGTTCCAGTCGTATTGACATTCCAAGTAGCAACGGTTCCGTTATCCAAACCGATGAGCATATTCCCATTCGGGTCAGTCAAGCCGCCTACTCTGAGACTACCGCTACCGCTCTGGTTGTAGGTGCCTTGGGCTCCCTGCCAACCTAGGAAAAACCAATTGCCATTGCCAGTGGAAACTGTTCCTGCGGATTGGTCCAAACGCCCGTTAGTGCCACCACCGACGACGATATCCCAATCTCCTTGATAGTTTCCGGGTATCGTAATCGAAGGGAAATTCCCCGAAGCCGTGTTAATGAAAGCTGACCATTGCGGCGCACTTTCTTGCGGAACTCCATTGCTCCAGTTAAAAGGGTTTTTCCAATCCTGATTCACTGCACCAGTCCACAAAGTGTCGGCTACAGTCTGATTGATGGGAACTTGTGTCCTCCCAGCGAATTTCAACGTGCCGCTGCCAGTGAGATTCACATTGGTAGAGCCAGCCAGAAAGGTGTCCGCAATGGTCACAGGCAAAGTTACCACCGAATCATAAATCCGAAAATTTCCCGAATCGCCCAGATTCGTGAGCGTCACAGTCCCTGAACCGCTTCCATTACCACTTGCAGGGTTTGCCGAAGAAAAAGACTCATTAATGGTGTTGTTGCCAATCAAACCGTTAGTCGAACCATTAATATTTCCTTGATCGATCAAAAAAGCATGTTGGTTACCTTCGAATTGTCCATTGATCGGATTTACAACACCTGGAGGTAGCACCGTGTAAAGAGAACTAGAAAGATTACTAACGGTGATATTGTAACCTCCAAGGAAAAAGATCGATCGCGAAAAAGTCATATTGGTGCCGTTCGCTCGTCCATTGGTGAATGTCAACTCAGATACACTGCCACTCTGGGGATCGATGTTAAAAAGAGCATCCACCGAGCCAGTGAGGGTTGTGACCTCAGTATCCGAAAGTCCACTTCCTGGATCTACCGTAACGGCGATCTGATTGAACCCTGCTTGATTGACTAGGGTTAGGTTACTGGTAGCGGGTACAGCTGATGCAGAAACGATCGTTAGGAGGCAGAGGATGATTGATTGGGTTTTCATGGATAATGAACTGGTTGAGGTTGATGATGAAATCAGTCGAGGGGTAGGTAGCAGCCTGCAGTGACTTGCTTTGCAGATGGTAGCTTACGATTTTTTAGCAATGCATCCAGCGCGGCTGCAAGGTTTCTCTCAGCGGGATAGGGTTTCATCCTTCCGATCTTTACGGCTCGATCATCAAGTCTACCGCAATAAATTGGCATTCCATCGGAATCGAAAATCGCCGCTTCGGGAACCCGTGTTGCACCACACAGTTTCGCAACAAGACATTCGTCATCCAACAAGCATGGAAAAGTAATTTGATAGTGCTTGATGTGATCCAATATCTTGTCCGGTTGCTCATCAGCAAAGATCCCGTAAAAGCTAATTCCTTGGGCTCCATAGCGGGCAACCATATCATTGAGATCGGGGAGCATTGCATTGGCGATAGGGCAATCCGTCATAAGAAAGACCACCACGGTAGCTTTGACTTCACTGGCTCTCCCCAAAATCTGATACTCCTTACCATTTGCATCAGGTAAAAGAATTGAAATCGATTTCTCCGCATCGTGATGCACTGTCTTTCTTTCGCACGATGTGATAAGGAACATCATCACAGCATACATGAACAAAACAGCACCTTGAAAAGATGAATTCATAGAAATCTATTATTAATCAATTCCGATTGCTCCTACTCCGTTCATGTGGGGTGCGAGAGTAGCAGCGCCAGCATTCACTTCGATTTCACTTAGCTTTCCATCTTGATCGAAGTCCAACCCTTTTGCGAGCACTAGCAGTTTTTGTGCGGTGCTGTCTGGAATCTGAATTCCTCCAGCGCGAGCATGCTGCAATGTAGTAATATCTCCGTTGAACGCGCGGCGAACTGCTTGCGCGGCCATGAAAACCTTGACGGATTGGTGGAGTGCATCTTTCTGTTCCTGGGTATCGAGCATCACGGACAACGTAATCGTTCCCATTTCGTCATTTGATTGAGGACCCCAACGAACGGGCTTTGGTGGATGATTGGTCTGGTGGGGATTAGTGGCAGAATTATCCCATGAAATCAATACATCGATCTTAGTCCCGGCAGGTAGATGAACAGGCTTTTTAAACTGGTAATCTTCCTGCCAAGCAAAGTTCCAATCGCTCATTTTGAGTAGCCACTCCTTGCGACCATCGGGAAAGGTCGCAGTCATTTCCATACGCTTACCGAGGTAGTGTGCATGTGCATTAACTCGGAATGCCTCTAGATCAACTGGTACGATGAACGTATTTTTCTTAACGTATTCTTTTTCACCGGCAGGTATATCGATGCCATCGAGGATCCCGAACATTGGCGGAACAGGTAGTATCGTCCAAGGACGAGAGGTTGGCTTATCCGCAAAGTGGATTGCCAGTTTCGATAGATCCTGATACTCGCGACCTTTGGGGCTATAATGAACTTGAATAATCAAATCAGCTCCCTTAGGAGCCTTTAATGCTAAACCGTATGGAAGCACAGAAGCCTGTGTCCCCAGATCCCAACCACCGAGGTAACGAAATTGATTGACCACAGATCCAAATCCGCTGAAGCCGGGCGCAGCGTCTTCAAGATCCTTTTTTCGAGCCGTACCTGAAGTATCTAGAAAATAAAGAACGTGATGCACGACCTGTGGTGCTCCGGGCTTGTATTCGATCGCATTAATCCATTGATCTTCCTGCAGATCTAACGGGATGACAAAGTTACGATAGATATCCTTACCCTGCGCCGGGACGACAAAAGGCTCCGACATGGCGACCTCAAGATCTGGAGAACCTAGCTCCCAACCATCAGGGAAAACTGGTGCTGGAACTTTGTGGGTGAGGTCACCTTCTGGGGTTCCTGCCTCAAACCATTTCCGGAGAAGATCAATCTGATTACTAGAGAGTGATCGGTCGTTCGCGTATTCGACCACACCATGATCGGCATGCCAGGGCGGCATGATTCTTTCTCCCGTCACCTCAACAATCTGTTTTGCTCGTTTTTTAACTTGGTTATAATCGATCAATGAAAAGGGAGCAGCTTGCCCAGGCCGATGGCACGACGAGCAGTTTTCGTGGATGATCGGAGCAATATCGCGATGAAATTCTGGTGCAGCAGACAAAACGATAGGCTGCAATAATAGAAATATCTTGGCAGAAAAGTGCTTCATGCGGACTACTATAATTGCTGTGGATAGCGAGATCAATCAGACATAGGTCATGAATTGGTCATGCCATAGTGTGACCTATGAGGCATTGCTCGCGTAATCAGAATTCTGCAATCGACGCCGAGCTTTTGCAGGAGCATGAATCATACTTTCCCAATGAAACTCTTCGATGAAGAACGCGAATCACTTCATGAAACTCAAATCCCCAGCTGCTCGGGTAATGCCGTGCGCGGGCGATCAGTGAGAATTTCTGGCTCTCCATCGGTAATTAACACCGTGTGCTCGAAATGGGCCGATGGCTTGCGATCTTCTGTGACCACAGTCCATCCATCCGCTAAGATTTTGACATAGGGCACACCAGCATTGACCATGGGCTCAATCGCTAAGGTCATTCCTGGCTCGAGAATCGGAGTTTTCCCTTGAGGGCGATAGTTTGGCACTTGTGGTTCCTCGTGAAGGTCTCGCCCGACACCATGCCCTACAAATTCTCTTACAACGGAAAAACCCAAGGGTTTTACATGCGCCTCGACAGCGCCACAAAGATCAGCAAGACGCAAACCCGCACGGGCAAAAGAAATCGCCTCATAGAGCGATTGCTCGGTCGCAGCTAAAAGACGCTTCGTTTCTAACGAGATCTCCCCTACCGGCACAGTCAGAGCGTTATCACCGATCCAGCCATTTTGCACGATACCTACATCGAGGCTGACGATGTCACCGGGCTGAATCACCCGCTGATTGCCAATGCCATGAACGACTTCCTCATTCAAGGATATGCAAGTAAACGCCGGAAAACCACGATAGCCCAGAAATGCACTGCGACAGCCGCGCGCCTTCATCAGCTCACCAGCAAATTGATCCACCTCTTTGGTCGTTTTACCGGGGGCGATAAAAGCAGCCACCTCTTGAAGAATTTGTGATGCCGTGTGACATGCCGCCCGCATAAGCTCCAGCTCACGGCCATGTTTCAGTTTAATCTTCGTGCGTTTTGCCATGGAAAAAATTTTAATCAGTTACTTGGAAGAAAAAAGCAAGCTGCACGCTTAGGCGCAGCTTGCTGGTAAAAAACATCAGAGTGTCAAAAATTAACTTTGAGCAATCCAGATCGCTGCACCGCCGATCGCCAAGATCGCAATTACGACCCAAAGGAATATCAGCAAACTACTCGATGCGGCATTGCCACCTTGTTGCAAACGGTCATAACGACCTTTGAGCTTACCTTTACGCAAGAAGCCGTCATAGTGACGTTGCAGCAAATGTGTTTCCACTTGGCGCATCACATCGAGCACCACGCCAACAAGAATCAACAAGCTTGTCCCACCGAAGAATTGCAAAATGGGTGATGCCTTGTCGATGCCCATCATCCAACCAAGACCGGAAGGCAGAACGAAAACGATGGTTAAGAAAATCGCACCAGCAAAAGTCAGACGGGTCATCGTGAAGTCGAGGAACTCACCGGTTGGTTTACCAGGACGAACGCCAGGAATGTATCCACCATTGCGCTTAAGGTCTTCGGCAATTTGCGAAGGATTGAACATGGTTGCAACCCAAAAGTAAGAGAAGAAGAAAATCCCCAATGCTCCGAGCGTGTAGTAAAGCCAGCCTTGACCCACTGCATACTGAAGTTTTTGTGACCAAGAAGCCGTGCTTCCAATCATCTGCAAAATGATACCAGGCAATGTGATCACCGCCGACACGAAAATGATCGGCATCACACCTGAGTAGTTGACCTTCAAAGGAAGATATTGCGTTTGACCGCCGAACTGCTTCTTGCCGACAACGCGCTTGGCGTATTGCACAGTAATTCGTCTCTGCGCTTGCGTAATCGAGATCACAGCAGCAATCACAAAGACTAAGAAGGCAATCATAAACACCAGTTTCAATGCGATGAACGGATTCGCCTCGGCACCGGTAGTGAACATTTTCCAGGCCATTACTAATGCACCCGGAAGTGCAGAAATGATGTTCACCATGATGATGATCGAGGTACCGTTACCAATACCGCGCTCGGTCATTTGATCACCGATCCACATCAGTAACATCGTGCCCGCAACAATGACCATCAAGGCCATCGCTTGCCAAGCCACACTGAATGCGGGAACCAAGGAGCCACCATTTAAAACTTTACCTATGCCCGGCATCAACTGCTCAAGTTGCTCAGGGCTCGTCAAGGTCCGGGTCAGGAAATAGCCCTGCACCAAAGCAATGAATAGAGCGAGATAGCGCGTCCATTGTGTAATTTTTTGGCGACCACCCTCTTCCCGCGAGAGCTTAGACAGCTTCGGAACTACAGCTGTCATCAATTGAATCATAATCGATGCCGAAATGTATGGCATGATACCCAAGGCAAAGATGCCAGCTTGTTGCAGGCCACCACCAGAGAAAATTGTCAACATGGCGGTAAGCGGGTTGCTGGTACCACCGTCGCCTTTAGCGACACTTTTCGTCCACTCATCAATCAAGCCTGAATCAACTCCAGGTATGGTGATATGGACACCAAGACGAACGATGATGATCATCGCCAAGGTAAAAAGAATTCTGTCGCGCAGTTCGGCAACGCGCCAAGTGTTAAGAAATGCAGATATCATAGAGTTGTTGAGAAAATGGATGTGCCGCAGCACTATAAACACTGCGAGGAAGTGCGCAAGCACTTCCCCGCAGAAATGGAGATTTCTTTCCGAACGCGAGGAGGATCAATCAGGCGGACTGAATTGTACCGCCAGCTTTTTCAATCTTCTCACGAGCCGTAGCGCTAACGTGGCCAATCTGGATCGTAAGACTCTTGGTGAGATCCCCCATACCGAGGATTTTCACTTGATCATAACGACCATTGACAATGCCTACGGAGCGAAGAAGCTCTTCCGTGATCACGGTGCCATTCTCGAAGTTTTCGTCGAGAGTGGAAACGTTTACACCAAACACCTTGGTCTTGTAGTCGTAATTGTTGAAGCCGCGCTTGGGCAGACGACGATGCAGAGGCATCTGACCACCTTCGAAGCCAACACGAACAGTGCCGCCGGAGCGAGCTTTTTGTCCTTTGTTGCCTTTGCCGGAGGTTTTGCCGTGACCGGAGCTTTCACCGCAACCAAGACGCTTTACGCGATGCTTGGAACCGGGATTGGGAGATAATGTATGAAGTTTCATTTCCTAGTGGATGATAAAAGATTTAGATGGACTTCTCACGGACTTTTTTGCCACGTGAGCTGAGGATCGTCTCACGAGTACGGAGACCAGAAAGTGCCTTAATGGTTGCTTTAACCACGTTAGCATGGTTGGATGAGCCCATGGATTTTGCCAAGATGTCTTTGACACCAGCAGCTTCACATACGGCGCGCACACCACCACCAGCGATAATTCCCGTTCCGGGAGATGCTGGCTTGAGCAACACTTTACCACCGCCGAACTCGGCATAGGTTTCGTGTGGCACGGTGCCATTGACGATGCAAACGGTTGTCATGTTCTTGCGAGCAGCTTGACCACCTTTTTTGATCGCATCGGAAACTTCCTTCGCTTTACCGAAGCCAAGACCGACTTTGCCTTCTTTATCACCACACACAACGAGTGCGGAGAAGCTGAAACGGCGACCACCTTTGACCACTTTGGCGCATCGGTTGATGAATACCACCTTTTCAGAGATACCATCGTCCACCTCTTGGCGGCGATCGTCGCGACGTGGGCCACGGTTGTTGCCACCTTGGCCACCGCGGTTGAAGCCACCTTGGCCACCAGGACCGCCACGACGATTGTCGAAGCCGCCAGAGTTAGCAACGGGGCCGAGTGCCGTGTCTTTGGCAGCTGGTGCCTCAGGAGCGGGAGTAACGGGAATGTCAGAATCTGTAACCATGATAAATGTTTATATTAGAATTGGAGACCGGCTTCCCGGGCGGCTTCGGCGAGAGCTTTCACTTTGCCATGATAAATGTGACCACCACGGTCAAAGACAACGTTGCTGATGTTCGCTGCTTTGGCGCGCTCTGCGATGAGGGCTCCGATGCTGCGAGCGCATTCGACGTTTGCCTGTGGATTGCCGACAGCTTTGTCGAGAGTCGAGGCGGAAACGAGGGTGCGGCGTGCTACGTCGTCCACGATTTGGACATACACATGTTGATTGGAGAAATGCACGGCGAGGCGTGGGCGGCATGGTGTGCCGTTGACCTTGCGACGGATGCGCTTGTGAACGCGCTGCCGGATTTCTTTGCGATTGATCGTACTCATGAAATTCTTGTATTAGTTGGTTCGTTAGGTTGAGCGGCAGATTATTTACCGACGGATTTACCTTCCTTACGACGAACGTGTTCGCCCACATAACGGACTCCTTTGCCTTTGTAAGGTTCAGGTGGATAGAATCCACGAACCTCGGCAGCGAATTGTCCGACCATTTGTTTGTCGATACCTTCCACCTTGATCTTGGTGTTATCGGTAACGGTGACTGTGAGGCCATCAGGGATGGGGTGAAGCAAAGGATGCGAACGACCGAGTGAAAGGTCAAGGTCTTTGCCTTTGACCGCAGCACGGAAGCCCACGCCTTGGATCTCAAGATCTTTGACGAAGCCTTTGGAAACACCGTCGATCATGTTGCTGACGATGGCGCGAGCGGTGCCGTGAAGGGCGCGCAGCTGGCGTGATGTTTCGGATGTGCGGGTAACGGTCAGTTTGTTGTCCTGATTGCTAAGTTCGATGCCTGTTGGAAGGGTGAAGGCAAGCTTGCCTTTTGGACCTTCGACGGTGATTACACCACCGTCATTCTTAACGGTGACTTTTTCTGGCAAGCTGATTGGTTTAACTCCTACGCGTGACATAATAGTATAGATTTAGGGGTTAGTGGATTACCAAACGATGGCAAGAAGTTCTCCGCCGAGTTTTTCCCGTTTTGCACGAGCACCAGTCATCACACCTTTCGAAGTCGAAAGAATAGAGATGCCGAGGCCTGACATAACACGTGGAATTTCATCGGAGCCAACATAGTTGCGGCGACCAGGCTTGGAGACGCGCTTCAGACCGGTGAGGACTGGACGGCCATCGACAAACTTGCCTTTGACTTTCAGGGTAGGGAAACCGTCGGTGGTGACGACTTCGTAGCTCCAGACATAGCCTTCTTCTTGAAGGATTTTGGCGATGTCTGCCTTGATGCGCGAGTAAGGCGCGGTGAATACTTCGTTACCAGCGCGGCTAGCATTGCTGAAGCGGGTAAGGAAGTCGGAAATTGGATCAGTGAGAACGGCCATAATAAGGTTCTAGTTAAGTGTTAGGCTTGTTGGGCTTCTGGTGTTTCGTTATCCTGTTCTCTCTTATTCTCACGGAATGGCATGCCCAGGGCGCGCAGCAATTCACGTCCTTCGTTGTCCGTTGGAGCGGAGGTAACGAAGATGAGGTCGAATCCGATGTTGCGTTTGATTTGGTCGATTTCGATTTCGGGGAAGATCGACTGATCAGGCACACCCATGGCGTAGTTACCACGGCCATCAAAGGATTTGTAAGGGATACCGCGGAAATCACGGATGTTCGGGGCAGTGATGTTGATGAAACGATCAAGGAACTCCCACATACGAGCACCACGAAGGGTGACGCGAGCACCGAGTGGCTCATCAGCGCGGAGTTTGAAGTTTGCAACAGCCTTGCGAGAGAAAGTGATCGATGGCTTTTGGCCAGTGATTTTAGCGATCTCGTTAGCGGCGTCCTCGACAGCAAGTTTGCGGTCAGCGGCTTTGCCCATGCAGGATGTCACCACGATTTTTTCAAGGCGTGGTACGGCGTTTGGATTGGTGTAACCCAATTTTTCCTTGAGAGCCGGAACGGCTTTCTCGCGGTAATGTTGTAGTAGTCTAGGTGTGCTCATAGTGCTTGTTTTAGCGGGTCAGCGCATTTTTTAATGCTTGCGCTTAAGCGCGGGCGCAGAGTTCATGGCATTCTGTGAGGAACGCCAAAATTCTTAGCCCAGTTTCTTTACATTGGAAATATGGACGGGGGCGTCTTGCAAGAGCAAGCCACCATCGGGATTTGCTTCCGATTTGCGGGTTGCTTTGGTCACCTGGCGGGTATCACCCACGATCACGGTGCCTTTTTTTGCATTCACGGCGAGAACGGTGCCACGTTTGCCTTTGATAGCAACGCTGCCTGTGGTGATCTCGACTTGGTCGCCTTTTTTGACGTGTGTTTTGATTTTGCTCATGGAAAAAATAGGATGGAGTTAGACGACTTCGGGAGCCAAAGATACGATCTTCATGAAGGATTTCTCGCGGAGCTCACGAGCTACGGGGCCGAAGATGCGAGTGCCACGTGGGTTGTTGTCCTTGTCGATGATCACAACCGCATTGGTGTCAAAGCGAAGAGTGGAGCCATCGGCGCGACGGATAGGAGCGCTGGTGCGCACTACCACGGCCTTGACAACTGATCCTTTTTTCACTGAGGCGGTAGGGATCGAGTCGCGAATGTGGCAGGTGATCACGTCACCGACGTGAGCAAAGCGAGTGCGTTTACCAATAACGCCAATCATTTTGGCGCTTTTCGCGCCGGTGTTGTCGGCGACGACTACGGAAGATTCCATCTGGAGCATGATTCAATAAAGTGTTGTGTGGTTAACTTGCGGGCGGAGTAATATTAGTGAGTGAGGATGGAGTCAAGCGCCCAACGCTTTAATTTTGAAGTTGGACGAGATTCCACGATGCGAACTTTGTCGCCGATCTTCGCTTCACCCTTTTCATCGTGCACGTAGAATTTCTTCGTTTGCTTGATGATCTTATTGAAACGTGGATGCGGAACGCGGGCAACGTATTCCACAACGATGGTTTTGTCCATCTTGTCGGAGACTACGAGACCAACGCGTGTTTTGCGGTTGGATGTGGCAGGAGTGGTGGCGGAATCGCTCATAGAGAGAAAAGTTGGTGTTTAACGTTAGGAATTATGCCTTGGTAGAGCGCTGCGCAAGGATGGTGACCAGGCGAGCGTTTTCGCGGCGGATGGCACGGATGCGAGCTGGATTTTCCAGAGCGCCCGTGGCTTTTTGCAGTTTCAGGTTGATGCCCTCAAGTTTCAAGTCGCGAATGCGACGATTGATTTCGTCAACAGACAGTTCGCGGAGATCTTTCGCTTTGGTAGTAGCCATATGAGTGATTGGATAAGGAATTATGCGTGTGGATTGCGGACGACAAAGCGCGTGCGGATGCCGAGTTTGTAGGAAGCAAGGCGCATGGCCTCGCGGGCTTGGGATTCAGGAACACCGGCGATCTCGAACAACATGTTGCCCGGACGAAGCACAGCGACCCATGCTTCCACGGAGCCTTTACCTTTACCCATCCGGGTTTCGGGTGGACGTGCGGTGATCGATTTGTGTGGGAAAATCCGAATGAAAACCTTGCCTTTCCGTTTCAGGAAACGGTTGATGGCGATACGGCAGGCTTCAATCTGACGATTCGTCATCCAGCCGCGGTCAAGGGTTTGGAGACCGAAGTCGCCGAAGGCAACGGTGGTTCCCGAAGTAGCATTTCCGGCGCGTGAGCCGCGGAATGACTTGCGGAACTTGGTTCGTTTGGGCATCAAAGGCATAGTAGTGTCCTCCTAGAGTAAATGTTAGCGTTATGTGAATGATTGAGTGATTGGGAAACAATTAGCGGCGATCACCACCGCGGTTGTTATCGCGGCGATCTCCACCACGATTGTTGTTGTCGCGACGCTCGCGACGCTCGCGTGGAGGACCACCGGCACCTTGACGGCCGTCGTCTTCTTTGCGGTTGATCCAGCACTTGACACCAATGATGCCGTAAAGTGTGCGGGCTTCAGCAAATCCGTATTCGATTGGCACGCGGAGTGTTTGGAGAGGTACTTTGCCTTCACGATACCACTCGGCACGGGCGATGTCAGCACCACCGAGACGACCAGCGCAACGAACGCGGATGCCTTCTGCACCGAATTCCATTGCGGTCTGCAAGCAGCGCTTCATGGCACGACGGAAAGAAACGCGACGCTCAAGTTGTTGCGCGATGTTTTCAGCAACCAATTGTGGCTCCAACTCAGGCTTGCGAATTTCAAGAATGTCGATTTTGACTTGAGCACCGCCACAGATCTTGGAAATCTCGCTGGTCATTCTCTCGATCTCTGTGCCCTTACGACCAATGATGAGGCCTGGACGAGCTGAATGCAAGGTAACGCGAACCGAGTTCCATGCACGCTCGATGACCACTTTAGCAATGGCAGCGAACTGCAAGTTCTTCTTCACGTAGTCGCGAACGGCGAGGTCTTCATGAAGCTTGTTAGCATAATCTTTGCCAGTGGCAAACCACTTAGAGCGCCAGTCTTTGTTGACGGCGAGGCGGAAGGCGATCGGGTTGACTTTTTGTCCCATAGTAGAATTAGTTTAGAAGTGAATGGTGAGCTTATTTGCTGACTTTAGCAGATTTTGCCTTTTTGGCAGGTGCTTCTGCATCCGTAAGAGTAATGAAAATGTGGCTAGTAGGACGGCGGATGGCACCAGCGGAACCTTTCGCACGCGGCTTGAAGCGCTTGAGTGCGGGACCGATACCGATCACAGCTTCTTTTACGGTGAGAGCACCTGCATCCAATTGGAAGTTGTGCTCAGCATCAGCCATAGCTGTTTTGAGTGTTTTTCCGATCAACTGAGCCGCTTTTCTCGGGGTAAAGTTGAGGATATCCATGGCGCTGCTTGCAGGCAGGCCCTGAATTTCGCGAGCGACGTCACGCGCTTTTTTAGGCGAGAGACGAACGTATTTTGATGTGCTTTTGACTTCCATGGTCGTAGGGATCTGTTGTTGCCGAGTGGCTTATCGTTGTGGTTGTGTTTCGAGAATGATGGTGTCGCCGAGGCGGACAATTTCGTTAGGTGGATCAAGTTGTTCGACAAAGGCACCGGCAACATTCTTACGAACGTCAGCAATGATGGCTTTACCAAAGGGGCGGTCGCCGCGGTGGATGACGTAAGTCATACCAATACGACAGTCTTGTGCTTCGCCGACATTGACGACCAGGAGGCCGCTTTCCGAGTCAATACTAACGACTTGCGCGCGTTTGAGTGAACCGGTTTTGATGTCGGGGCGCGGTTTATGGCGCATACCGAGTGCTGCGTCAAGCTCTCTGATGGAAGTTTCTAAACGAAGTCGAGAATCAGGATCAGAAACCACAGCCTGGCGCACGAAATCTTGCGCATTAGCTGACAGCATGCTTGCTGCCTTTTCGGTTACTGAAAGGCGCTCACGGAGGAGTTGATCCTCTGCGGCGGCCTGCACCAAGCGGTCATCTCCTCCATCGAGAAGATTTTTGCCGAGTGCTTCGAGACGCTTTTTCACTTCCGCCAATTGCTCAGCGGCTTCTTGTTCGCCACGTTTGGCGTCAATAACGGCGCTGGAGAGATTTTCGTTCTGCTTACGCAGTTTGGCAATCTCGGCTCGCAGCGTGTCAGCTTCAGAAATTGCAGCACCTTCGCTGAAGTCCTGCGCAGCAGCCATCAGGCAGCCCACTCCAAGCCCGAAGGCTGAGCGGAAAAGCATGCGTGTTGACAGTGCGAAGGACATACAGAGAGAGGTAGGATATTATTTCTTGCCGATACCGCCGTGTGCTTTGAAGATACGGGTAGGAGAAAACTCACCGAGTTTGTGTCCGACCATGTTCTCCGTGACATAAACGGGGACGAAAGTCTTACCGTTGTGAACAGCGAAGTTGTGACCGACGAAATCGGGAGTGATCATGGACTTACGGCTCCATGTCTTGATGGCTTTGTATTCGCCAGTAGCGGCGACAGCATCAATTTTGGCGAGGAGCTTTTGGTCAACGAAAGGACCTTTTTTCAATGAACGAGGCATGATATGAAGTAGTTAGAGAATGAACAAAGGATTATTTCTTAGGACGAGGAGCCACGATAAAGACGGAACTAGCCTTCTTCTTGTTACGGGTCTTCTGACCTTTGGCATGACCCCATGGGCTGAGAAGGTGCTTACGACCACCACCGGATTTGGAGCGGCCTTCACCACCACCGTTCGGGTGGTCAACTGGGTTCATGGTCATACCACGAACGGTAGGACGAACGCCCATCCAACGCGTGCGACCAGCTTTACCGGAAACTTCATTCATGTGCTCACGGTTACCGACCTGACCGATGGTGCAGAGGCAGTTTTCGTTAAAGCGACGAATTTCGCCGGAAGGCATTTTCACCAGACCGAAGCCGGCTTCGCGGTTAGAAAGAATGGCTTGTTGGCCTGCAGCGCGAGCTACTTTACCACCGGAACCAGGAAGCAATTCAATGTTGTGAATTACGGTTCCCAAAGGAACGCTTTTCAGCGGCATTGCGTTGCCGGGTTTTGGATCGGCTTTCAATGTGGAAATCACAGATGCGCCGACTTCGAGACCGACAGGAGCTAGAATGTAGCTCTTGGTGCCATCGGTGTATTGGATCAAAGCGATGCGGCAAGTGCGGTTTGGATCGTATTCGATACCAACTACGGTTGCGGGCATGTCAACTTTGTTGCGTTTAAAGTCAACGAGGCGATAGTGACGTTTGGCACCGCCACCCACGTGACGCATCGTGATGCGACCCGTGTTGTTACGGCCACCGCTACGCTTGATCGGCGAGAGCAATGATTTTTCTGGCGTATGCTTGGTGATCTCATCAAATGTGGGATGCTGCTTGTAACGCCCGGACGGTGTGTGTGGTTTGAAAACTTTTAAGGCCATGACTCAAAGAATGGTGAGTGATTAATCGGCAGTTGCTGCGGTAAATGTGGTTGTATTACACGAGGTCGAGTTTCTCGCCTTCTGCGAGGCGCACGATCGCTTTTTTGATATGGTTGGTGCGACCTTCGTCAGCACGGCGGCGGCGTTTTGCCTTACCCTTAACAATAAGGGTGCGGACGTCTGCCACTTTCTTGCCAAGAAGTGTCTCCACTGCCTGTTTGATTTCGATTTTGTTCGCACCAGTTGCGACATCGAGAACGATCTCGTTGTTGAGCTCGTTCAGGTAAGTCGCCTTCTCGCTCATGCGGACATTTTTGATAACGTGGAAAAGATCTTTCATAACAAAATTAAGCTGTGCGTTTGGCGAGGGTTGTGAGTGCAGCACCAACAACGAAGATATCGTTGTGAAGCATGATGTGCTCGACGTTGACTTCGTTTGCGGTCATGAGCAAAACGTTTTGGACGTTGCGAGCGGCGAGGTATGTCTTCTCATCGAAAGAATCAGCGATGATAAGGATACGACGAGCGGTGGAAATAGCAGCAACAGCAGTTACGAAGGATTGTGTTTTGCCATCAGCGATTGCGAAGCTCTCAAGAGTCTTGATCGATCCAGCGCGGATATTGTCACCGAGCACGCGGCGCAGGGCCAGCTTACGAGTGGTTTTGGAAACTTTCTTGGTATAATCGCAAGCGCGGGGACCGAACACCACACCACCACCAACAAAGATGGGAGCGCGCTTGTCACCGTGACGTGCGCCACCGGTTCCTTTTTGCTTGTAAATTTTCTTGTTGTTGCCAGAGACTTCACCACGGGTCTTGGTATGAGCGGAACCGGTACGACGGTTGGCGCGATACGCAGTGATGAGGTCGTGGACAGCCTGAGTGCCTTTATCGGCAGGCGCGAGCAACATGTGTGCTGCCTCGGCGGCTTCTACGGTAAGTGTTTGGGAAGACATGACGTGAAATGTGGTTCAGAGTTCGATTCAGGCTAAATTAAGCTGTTTTTTTCTTGGCGGGGCGGACGGTGACGTAGCTGCCTTTTGCGCCTGGGATGCCTCCCGAGATGAGAAGAACTCCGTCTTCTGCGCGAACTGCTACAACTTTCAAATTTTGCACGGTACGTTGTTTGTTACCGTCTTGACCAGGCATTTTTTGGTTTTTCCAAACGCGACCGGGAGTGGAGCGGCAACCGATGGCGCCCGTTCTGCGGTGCATCATCGAACCGTGAGTCATGCGCAAACCGCCGAATTTGTAGCGTTTGACAACACCGCTGAAGCCGTGACCTTTCGAAGTGCCGATCACATCTACCCATTGACCAGCTGCGAACAGCTCGGCACCTGGATGTGCTTCTGGAAGGGAGTCACTGCCGCAGAGACGAAATTCTTGAATTTTGCGTTTTGGAGTAGAGCCAGCTTTGTTGAAGTGTCCCATGTCAGCTTTGTTGACACGTTGCACTTTTTTCTGGTCATCATAGCCGACCTGCACCGCTTTGTAGCCGTCTTTTTCAACGGTTTTGTGTTGGAGGAAAGTGTTACCTTTCACATCAACCACGGTCACGGGGATCATTGCTTGCGTTGCCTCGTCAAACAGACGAGTCATTCCGATTTTCTTGCCGAGAAGTCCTAATGGCATAGTCGTAAAATAGTTAGAGAGTAAATGAGTGATTAGATGCGGATGGAAATATCAACACCGGCAGGAAGGTTGAGTTTTTTCAACTCATCAACCGTGCGTGCTGTAGGATCAACGATATCAAGCAAACGCTTATGAGTGCGGATCTCGAATTGTTCTGCGGATTTTTTGTTCACGTGAACGGAGCGGTTCACACTGAATTTTTCGATGCGCGTAGGAAGCGGGATCGGTCCGGAGACTTTAGCGCCAGTGCGTTTTGCGGTTTCGACGATTTCGGCGGCGGATTTATCCACGGCGCGATGATCGAAAGCGCGGAGTCGGATGCGTATTTTCTGATTTTCCATAACAAGGAGAAGGTGTGTGGTAGTTGGTTGCGATGTGGATTAAAAACGAGATGTTCCGCCACGTTCACTGACGATTTCCTCGACAATGTTGTTGGGAACCTGCTCGAAATGAGATGGGGTCATTGAGTAGGAGGCGCGTCCTGAAGAAAGTGTGCGCACTGCTGTGGAGTAGCCAAACATTTCCTTGAGAGGAACAGCGCAGCGAACGACGGCGAGTTTGCCTTTGGTGTCGATGCTGGTGATTTGACCGCGACGACGATTGAGGTCACCCATCACATCACCTTGGTAATCTTCAGGAGTGGAAACCTCTACCGCCATGATCGGCTCAAGTAGGATCGGTTTGGCTTTTTTGAAAGCTTCTTTCATACCGAAAATCGCCGCCATAGTGAAGGCGTTTTCGTTGGAGTCAACGTCGTGGTAGGAACCACCAAGAATGTCAACGTGAACATCGATGACAGGGAAGCCAGCGATGACGCCATTGGACATGGACTCGTTGACACCTTTGTAAACAGCGTTCACGTATTCTTTTGGAATCTCGCCGCCGACGATTTTATTTTCAATGGTCAGGCCCTTACCTTTTTCATTGGGAGCAACGGTGAGACGAACGTGACCGTATTGGCCACGACCACCCGATTGCTTGACCAGTTTGCCTTCGGCAGCGGCTGGTGCGGTAATAGTTTCGCGGTAGGCGATTTGTGGAGCACCAGTGTTGGCTTCCACCTTGAATTCACGCTTGAGGCGATCGACAATGATTTCTAGGTGAAGTTCACCCATGCCGGAAATGATAGTTTGCCCTGTTTCTTCATCGGTCTTGACCATGAAGGTAGGATCTTCCTCGGAGAGGCGGGCTAGTGCGAGAGCAAGTTTTTCTTGGTCGGCTTTCGTTTTTGGTTCCACGGCCATGGAGATCACGGGCTCGGGGAATGTGGGAGGCTCAAGAACTACGTCGTGGTTTTCTGCAGCGAGGGTATCACCAGTGGTGACATTTTTGATCCCTACCATAGCTGCGATGTCACCTGAGTAACAGCAATCGACGTCGGTATGCTGATTCGATTGGATACGGATCAAGCGGCCTACGCGTTCGGAACGTCTAGTGCGAGGATTGTAAACGGTGTCACCTTTTTTGATAGAGCCGGAATAGACACGGAAGAAAACGAGTTTGCCAACGAATTTGTCAGCCCATAGTTTGAATGCGAGAGAGACGAATTTTTGATTGTCGTCAGTATGGACCTCGATTTTGCGTTCTTCGTTGTCCGGGTCCATGCCAATGGCAGCAGGGATGTCGAGAGGATTGGGGAGATAGTCGGCTACTGCATCAAGGAGATACTGCACACCTTTATTTTTGAAAGCGGAACCACCAGCAACAGGAACGAGTAGGTTAGCGATGGTAGCGCGGCGAATGCCTTTTTTGAGATCTTCTTTGGAAATTGGCTCCTCCATGAGGAACTTCTCTCCAACTTCTTCGTCTACACTGGCAACAGCGTCGAGGAGCTCCGCGTAAGCTGCCTCGGCGAGAACTTTTTGCTCTGCGTCGAGTTCTTTTACGGTGTATGTGGAACCAAACTTATCGTCGTCATTGTAGTAAACGGCTTTTTGGTTGACCACGTCGATTTGCCCTTTGAGCGTATCTTCGGCACCGATGGGGATGAGGATGCGAACAGCATTAGCTCCAAGTTTTTCCTTAACTTCTTCGAAAACGCTTTGGAAATTGGCACCAGTGCGATCCATTTTATTGACGAAAACAAGACGCGGCACGTTGTATTTCGTTGCTTGACGCCATACGGTTTCGGTTTGCGGTTGAACTCCAGCAACTCCGCAGAAAACGACGATGGCACCATCGAGAACGCGCAGGGAACGCTCCACCTCAGCGGTGAAGTCAACGTGCCCTGGGGTATCGATGATGTTGACGCGCATTTTTTCCTCGGTGTAGAGCTTAGTCACACCCTCTTCCTTGCGCTGCCACCACTCGGTGGTGACGGCGGCAGAAGTAATGGTGATACCACGTTCTCTTTCCTGTTCCATCCAATCAGTGGTGGCAGCACCATCGTGCACTTCACCAATTTTATGAATCATCCCTGTGTAGAAAAGAATCCGCTCCGTAAGAGTTGTCTTGCCAGCATCAATGTGCGCACAGATGCCGATATTCCGCGTGCGTTGCAGCGGATATTGGCGATCAGGGCTATTGAGATTGGCGGACATGGATTTGATAAATTTCAGTCAGTGAGGAAAAGGATCAATTGAAACAATTAGAAGCGGAAGTGAGCGAAGGCGCGGTTTGCCTGAGCCATCTTGTGAACATCGTCACGCTTACGAACAGCATTGCCTTGGTTGTTGGCAGCGTCTTTCAGTTCGTTGGCGAGAGCAACATGCATTGGAGTGCCTTTGCGGTTGCGAGCGTAGTTGATGATCCAGCGCATGGCCAGAGCCTCGGAACGAGCAACTGGAACTTCGAGAGGCACCTGGTAGGTGGCACCACCAACGCGGCGGGATTTCACTTCCACGCGTGGTTTGGCGTTCTCGATGGCACGAGTCACGACCTCAAGAGGATCAATTGTCTCGGTGCCTTCGCTAGCGCGATCGATCGCGGCATAGACAATACGCTCAGCAAGAGCGCGTTTGCCGTCAACCATGACTTTGGAAATAAGATTGCCAACGAGAGCGCTATCATAGCGGGGATCGCGTTTTTCTGGCTTGTGGAATACTCGCTTACGACGTGACATAATTAGAAAAAGTTGAGTGTGTAATCAGAGAGGATTATTTTTTACCGCCTTTGCCTTTGGCAGGTGCTGCCGCTTGGCCGGGCTTCGGACGTTTCGCACCGTATTTAGAACGGCTTTGACGACGCTTATCGACGCCGAGGGTATCGAGAGCACCACGAACAATGTGGTAACGAACACCGGGAAGGTCTTTTACACGACCACCACGCACGAGGACGATGGAGTGCTCTTGGAGGTTATGTCCTTCACCACCGATGTAGGCAATGACTTCGAAACCGTTCGTGAGACGAACTTTCGCCACTTTACGAAGCGCTGAGTTAGGCTTCTTGGGCGTACGAGTCATAACCTGCAAGCAAACACCGCGGCGTGCCGGGCAGTTGGCGAGGGCTGGAGATTTGGACTTGTCCACGGGTGTTTTACGCCCTTTGCGAACTAGTTGGTTGATGGTCGGCATGAGATTCCTGCTATTATTGGTTAGATGTCTGCCATCAAGGGACATTCCAGCAGGCCGCGAAATTCTTCGCAGGAGCCTATTTTCCGGAGCTGCACCCGATAGCAAAAGTGTTGTTAAAGCGCGGCGTTTGGCAGAGATGCCATTCGCGGGGCGCGATGTGGGGCGCGGATTCTCGCTATTTTTGTGAACAGCGCAAGCACCAATTTCGAATTTTTTGCGAAAATTTCGTTTTTCGTTGATTTTGCGATGTTTTTTTCGACTGCATGCTTGAATTTTTTTATGAATCAAGGAGGAAATATGCAAAAAAATGCGAAAAAGGAGTTCACAGGGAGATCGGCAAAGGCCCAAATCAAGCACTCGGCTCTTGAGCGGGAGCACCTGTCTCGAAGCGCATCAATGGTGCAATGAAGGTCAGTGGCACCGGCCCTGTCTCGCCGTTCCGGTTTTTCGCGAGCAAGAGTTCTGCACGACCTTCTTCCTCTTTTCGTTCTTCTTCATTTTCGGCATAATAGGCACTCCGGTAAAGCAACCCAATCAAGTCGGCATCTTGCTCGATTGAGCCCGATTCCCGCAGGTCGGACATTTTTGGCGTTCCTCCTGATCGACTCTCAGGCCCCCGGTTGAGCTGCGCAAGTACGATAATAGGAATCCCGAGTTCTTTGGCCAAGCCCTTCAGACCAGCGGAAATTTCGGCAATTTCCCGCTCACGTGAGTTTGCAGCCTGTTTGCTGAGCGATCGCATCAACTGGAGGTAATCGATGGCGATGAGCTGAATGTCTTCATCGCGTTTTTTTCGTCGAGCCTTCGCGCGAAGGTCATTGATGGTGATGCCGGGGGTGTCATCGATGAAAAGTTTTGCATTCCCGATTTCCTCGGCAGCCCTCTTGATGCTAAGGAGGTCTTTTTTCTGCGGCGTCAGGCCTTTGTGAAGATCGGACAGTTTGAAGCGCGCTCGAGAGAAAACGAGACGTTGGACGATTTGAAACGAGCTCATCTCACAGGAAAACACCATCGCGGGCTTTTGCTGATCAATGCAGATGTGCTCCACAATGTTCATCATGAACGAGGTTTTGCCCATGGACGGACGCGCTGCGATGACAAACATCTCCCCAGGCTTCAATCCGCTGCTCATCCGATCCAGCACCTCATAGCCCGTCGGGAATCCTTGCGCTTCTTTTTCACCGGCACAGAGGGCCGCGAAATACTCCATCACCTCCTTGACCGATGACTTAATGGTAACAGCGCGGTTGACCTCTGCATTTTCACGGATTGCTAGCACAGCAGTCTCCACGCCATCGAGCAACTGCGGCACATCCTCGGGATTATCATAGGCTTGCGTGATGGCATCATTGCACGAGTTAATCACTGAGCGAAGAATGAACTTATCCTTCACATAACCCAAGTGCGTGAGGAAATGTCCGGCATTTGGTGCATAGGAATACAACTCTGTCAATGCAGCCGGACCACCAATGTTCTCGAGCATGCTTTTATCGATCAGCTTTTGCACCAACGACACCAATTCCACATCTTGTCCTTTTTCAAAGCATTCCATCAACACATCAAAAATCATGCTGTGCGCGGGAAGGTAAAAATGCTCTTTCGTGAGTTTTTCCTCGATCGCTGTGCTGATGTATTCTTGCGGATTTTGCAGCATCGAGCTCAGGATCGACTTCTCTGGGCCCAATGCATGAGGCATGGCGCGCATCACATCATCAACCTTACCCTCATTTCCTTGCTGCAAGGAAGGCGCGTTTTTTTCGTAACTTTTTTTCTCTTCGGTGGCGATCATGCGGCGGACAATATGCGCAATCTCCCCCGCTCTCGTCAATGATTCCCTCGTGTGAATAATTTGTGGATAACTTGTATGCCAAGCTCTTATCCTTTCAAATACAAGATCCGGCGCGCAAAACACGTGGATTTTTCTCGAAAAAAAAATCCCCTCACTCTACATTGACCGCGCACCCAATTTCCACCATGCCTCTTCCCTTGATTTTTTCCTGCGAACACGCCACCTGCGCTGTACCCGAAGCCTTCAAAGAAGCACTCGCCAAGGACATGGACACCATTACCTCCGCCGCTGGTTGGGATCTCGGCTCTCTCAATCTCGCTCAGGGCATGGCGATGAAATTCCGCACACCCCTCGTACACTGCGAAATTACCCGCCTCATCATCGACTGCTACGCCCAGCAAAATGACCCCACTTGCTGGAGTGAGCTCTCGCAAAAACTCAGCGAAACACAACGAGAAAAACTCGTCGAGCGACAACTCCTTCCCCACCTGAACACTCTGCGCCAACGCATCAGCAACGAACTCGAACGCTCCCCGCGCGTGCTTCACATCAGCGTTCACACCTTTGATCCACTCGCCCATCCGCATACCGATGTGAGCCTGCTTTTCTCCGAGGGCAAAGTCGGAGAGTCCACCGTTGCTCTCGATTGGATGAAAACGCTTCAGGAAGTAATGCCCGAATTGCGCATCGTCCCCAACGTCAAATTTTATCCCGATCAGTCGAAAAAACTTCTCGATACCCTCCGTAGCGATTGGAGTTCCGAACAGTATCTCGCCATCGAACTCCAAGTCAGCAATCAGCTTTTTCTCGAGAACAAACCCGTGCGTTGGGACAAGCTGAAAGTCGCTCTCATCGACTCGCTGAAAGCCGTCATTTACTGAAAATCACGTCGCCTGCGCCCAAGCGCGAATCCCCACAGGGCGCGCCATACGTTGACGGAAAAATCCATCCATGCCTCGGCGTTGCAGAAGATCATTCGCCGCAGGCTCCCAACGCGTCCATCGAAAACGAAAACCCTCATCGAGCAAGCGCGCCGGTTCTGCCCAGCGACTTTTCAAGACCAGCTCTGCCTCCGTTCCCAGCGCCCAAGCACCCAGTTTGACCATCCACTCCGTCGCCGGCAAACCAATCGGCATCGCAACTTGCTCACGCAATACTTGCTGAAAATCGCGCTGCTCTGGGCACTCAGGAGCCGTCACATTGAACACGCCGTCCAACAAAGGATTCCCTGCGAGGAAATCAAGCGCTGTCAACCAATCATCCATGTGAATCCAACTCACTCGCTGACGCCCCCCCGATAGCGCTCCGCCCAGCCCTACACAGGCCATTTTTCTCATCATAGCAAAGGCCGAGCGCTCCTCCCAGGCCATCACAATGCCAGTTCGCACGGCTACCTTGCGCACTACCGCTGGACTCGGATCACGGAAAAATGCCTCCTCCCACTTTTGCGCCACATTTACCGAAAATCCGCTGCCCGGCTCCCCTTTCCACTCGTCTTGAGGAGCATCACTCGCGTCGCGGTAAATCGTCGCCGTGCTCGCATTGATCCACAGCGCAGGCGGCTTGGCACATTGCCGAATCGCTTTGCCGATCGCTCTTGTGCTATCGACACGCGATTCCAAAATCTCCGCACGATTTTTTTCATCGTAGCGACAATTCACCGAGCGACCCGCCAAATTAACCACAACACTGGCACCCTCCAGTGCCAATTCCCATGGTCCTGAATTTTTTCCATCCCATGGCAAAAACATCCCATCGCCACTCCAGCCATCGCGCCTGCGCGCCACAGCCACAATTTCATACCCCTTCCGTGCCCAGTGGCGGCATAAATAACGCCCCAGAAATCCATTGGCTCCAAAAATCACTGCAATCGGTTTCATTCTATTATTCTCAGTTAAAGTTGATTTTGCTGCGCCATAGCGCGTTTTGCGACCTGCCTTGCCAGCACATTTTGTGGCAAAGCAGGCGGGCTTGTGGGAGAAATGCTGCACCTTCCCGTCGCACACTCTCCTTCCCCCATCGATTGAAGCTCCTGCAACAATTGAGCCTCACATTTTAATCCTAACAGATTCGAGATCGCATGCCTGCGCGTGGAAAGAGCATGCACGAAACGTTTGACCAAAGGCTTCAAATTTTCTCCAGCAAATCGATACGACCAGCCACGATACTCAACCGTAGTCCACAAGCATACAAGCCAAGCAGAAGCTCCTTGCCACCAGCGACCGTCATCCGCAAGGACCACAATATCCTGATCCGCACGCAAGTCTTCAATTCCAGGAAAACGCCTGCGCGCTTCATCTCCCGCGTAGTCCACAAACTCGACATAGACCGTTTTCACTTGTCGTATCAGCCATTGACGGAATGTAGAACACATTCCACAGCGAGGATCATAAAAAATGGTTAGCGTTTTCATTGCCGTATTGTTAGAGTCTTTACGGAAAGTGTTAGACTTTGTGAGCGAGATTACCATTGGGCGCTACTGGTGGTCCCATCGCGTCCCACGCTGCACGCTTTCTCATGCGAGTGAGCACATAAAGATTGAAGAAGTGCATCACCCCAAGGATCAACATCACCACTCCAATTTTACCGCTCACCGCCTCAAAAATCCCTTTGGTATTCTCTACCGCAAGATCCAACTTCATGTAGAGCGAGACGAAGCCAATGTTCATGAGATAAAATCCCACGACTAGCAGGTGATTGACACTGTCCGCCAAATTCTCATTGCCATGGAAGCAATCGACCAGAAAAATTCTGCCGTTTTTATGCAACGTGCGTGCCACCCACACCGTGAGCGGAATTGCTATGGCTAAGTATACTCCATAAGCAATGACTGTATTGTTTGTTTCTTGATTCATACTGTTTGTATTTTTTAATTTCCTGTCATTATCCTATTTTCAGAAAAAACTGAAATATTTAAGCAAAAAAAACTATCAACCTAGCAATTTGGCAGCGAGCTGAACCGCGAAGCCATGTTTCATGCCCGATACCTGATCTGCGACCTTTGATGCAAAGCTCACGAACTCCTCCAACTGCCGCATTTGCTTGTAAAACTCCCGCGCTTCTGGGCTCTCCCAGCCACGACTTTTTTCCATACATTCACGCAAAACCCCCAAGGCCGGCTCGATCTCCCGACGCTTGCGCTCGCGCGCCACGGTCCGTGCGATCTCCCATACATCCTTCTCCGCTTCAAAGAATTCCTTGCGTTCGCCACGAATTACCACCGTGCGCACCAAGCCCCAAGCAATGAGTTCTTTCAAATTCGTGTGCGCATTGCCGCGGCTAATCGCCAGCTCCTCCATCACGTCGTCCGTGGTCAGAGCCTCATGCGAGGTCATCAGCAATGCATGAATTTGAGCCATTGTACGATTGATCCCCCACTGCGAGCCGAGAGCCCCCCACTGCGACACAAATTCTTCACGGGTAGCCTTCAACGCTACCTTTTCCACATCAATTTTTCTTATTTCATCGCTCACGTTTTTCATTTTATTCTGAAAATTTCGCAAATCAATAAAAATGTGTAACTTTTTTTTAAGTGACAACATCGCCCCGCTTTTTTTCATGGGAAACGGTGCAAAAGATGCTATTTAGTTCACGTTTCCATTGTCACCTACCAATCCCATGTCGAACCTCACAACTAATCCAGTCATGAAACATTTACAGATAAAACAGCTGCAGAGAGTGCAACGAACATCGAAAGCACTGATCTTGCCCTTACTGTTAGGCATCTCCACCATCGTCAGCGCACAAACCAATCCAACAGCGCAAGTGCCGCCTATCACACAAAACTTTGGAACCACATCCTTTTCATCCTTGCCTGCTGGTTTTGCTGCATGGGGCGGGCTAAGCGGAGCAACCCTGTCGACAAAATCAACGGCAGAATCCTCTGCCGCTACCGCCAACGCAACAGTCTTAGCTCAGACCACAGTGCAGACTGGTGGCGGGGCATACGGTTATGCCACCGCTAGCAATGGCCGATTTTATATTCAAACAAGCAGCAATGCGACCAATGGAGTGAATCAGTTAGCTCTCGCCATTGATGCCACGGGCCAATCCAGCATCACTCTAGGTTACGACGTAGAAATGATTTCTCCTCAGGCGCGCACGATTGGTGTTGTCGCGCAGTATCGAGTGGGCACGAGCGGCACCTGGACAACCATCACTGCGACGTCAGGAAGCAATCCCTTCTTGCAATCAGGTGGAACCGCAGGTGTCAAAACTACTGTGTCAGCCACACTGCCTGCTGCTGCTGACAATCAACCCGTTGTACAAGTTCGTTGGGCCACATGGCGCGGCACAGAAACAGGCAATTCTTCTGGTCTTGCTATCGATAACGTTTCGGTAACTGCTACAGCCGGCTCTGACACAACAGCTCCAACCCTCAGCTCTACCATTCCCGCGGATGAAGCCACTAGTGTTCTCACCACAGCCAATTTGTCGGCCACTTTCAGCGAAACAGTTCAGAAAGGCACAGGGAACATCGTCATCAAAAAATCGAGCGATAATAGCGTGGTGGACACCATCGACGTCACCACCGCGCAAGTGACCATCGCCGGAGCTACCGTCACCATCGATCCATCCGTAACTCTCGCAGCAACCGAAGCTTACTATGT
>CANHKJ010000001.1 GCA_947460915.1 Verrucomicrobiia bacterium | reverse complement strand
CTCACCAGATGCACTCGTTCGGTTTGAGCATAGGCAGCGGCATCAATTTGCGAAAATTTGCGGATCTGAGAACCGGTGAATCGCTCAATGGCAATCGATCCCGTTAGACGACAGACTTCGGCATTTCCACCAACGGCAGCAGCCATTTCGGCACATTGCGTGGAAGTCGAGGTATCCATCCAGATCGGCGAGGTGGAGCGCGAGAAGCAATCGTCAAGTTGGCTACGCAAATCAGAATCGGCACGCAAGCTCGCGAGACACGGAACAAAAGAAGCATTCAGATACACCGAGCCGTGTTGTTGTCCGCTGCCACCAATTGCTTTGATCGAGGAGAGATCGACTTGTTTACCGAGACGCGAAAGCATTTCATCGAGTGCCTCCAACCACATGCGAGGATCCGAGTGAACTTCGCCATTTGCCCCACCAGGAATGAATCCGCTAGGAGCTCCATACTGCGGGAGATCCGCGCCAAAATTGACCGAGGCCTCGCAAACGATGCGGCCAGATGCGGGTTCGAGCACCATTCCGCTCAACGACTGTGTAGAACTATCAATACCAAGATACATAAGGAAAAATTGTGTGTGAAAATAATGACGACTCAAGGGACAAACGATAGACGAAATTCTGTCATGTTATTTTTTCTGCAACGGCGCTTTTTGTCCCGCGGGAGTTGGTGGCGGCGGAGGAGGAGCGAGCAAAGCAAGCATGGAGCGCACGCTTTCGATCTCGGGAATCCCAGCATAAGTTGTTTCGGCGTTGCGCAATGCGCGTACAGCCATGGCGATACGACCTGCATCGCGATCCACACCGATGAAATGCATCTCACAGCGCAAACGATCGGCAGGTTCTTCATAAAATGCTTTTGCCTCACGAATGAATTGCAGCGCCTTGGCATCTTGCTTGCGCGCCAAATGGATTAAGCCCAGCGATTCCAAAAAGATTGGATTGCTCTTCGCACGGCCCACGCGTTCAATCTCAGTGAGATACTTGCTATCGGACTCGGCATTGAGCATTTTCGCCACACGCAGGGCGCGGTATGGTCTGTCTGCTACGACTTTTTCACCACTAGCATCGAGATGAAGATAGGGGCGATAGAGCGGATCACCGAGTACGATGCCTTGCCACGACAACACGGGAATCGCGGAGTAAGCGGCCTCGACCACAGTAGCTCCTTCTAACAATTTTTTCTGAAATTTATCAAAGTGATGAGTCATCGAGAGGTAAGGCTCATAGACATTTCCCAGCGTGACCGCCGCGCCTCTGGCCAATAAGGGACCGCACCAATTCGCTGTCTCACTGCGCAAAGTCGCTGCGCTAAAGCTATGCAAATGCACCGCAACGGCTCCTGTTTTCAAGGTGAATCCAGGCTTCACAAAAGGACCGCAAACGTTCCATTCATACCAACCAAAATAGGTGGAAACATCGCGCAGAGGGTAGTGCTTGGGGAAAACTTCCTTCCAGCCATGGACTTCTACCGGGATTCCAGCATCGCTCGTCTGGGCCGCCACACTGCGCAGCCAAGCATCGCCTTCAGGATAAAACTGCGCGATGTCGACATAAGCGCGACCCCACAAACCTGTGCGCTCGGCTTGCTGAGCATCGTTGATCATGCGCTTACAAATCGCGAAGCTCGGGCTATCAATGCGGCCGACTAACATGATGTAGGGCAGCTTCGCCTCGGCGACGGAACTTTTACTTTCGAAATACGGATTCTTGATCGGCCCGTCTAACGAATGCCCATCATAACTCAAAATCGCCAACTCAGAATCGACCGCGGCCTCATTGGCATCTTGCACGGGATTCGCAGGAGTCGGTGCTGGATCTTTTTGGGTTTCGCTGGCTGGCGGTGCGGCCTTGGAGATCCGTGAAATTTTCAAAGGAACACCGCGCATCGTGACCATCACTTGAATCTGATTTTCCCCTGCAACGATGACACCTTCCGGCGTGCGACCACGCTTCCACCAACGATTTTTATCAAACAAATCGCGCAGAGGTTTTTCGAGCATCTTCTGATATTCTGCGCGGGTGATTTCCTCTCGATCAGGTAGTTCCAAACCAATCATGTTAGACTCAGGAATGCTGCGCGCTTTTTGATAGCTGCGAGCTAACTCGACGGATTCGGGTAGCGATTGATTGAACACCACCGCAACGCGAGCAGGATCGATCGAGGCGGCACAAGCAAAGGCAGCACTGAAGAGAAAAAGGATCAGACTACAGGTGTGGCGGATATTTTTCATAGATCGATGGTGAGAGTATCATAAGCGATGCGCACTGACGCAGGCAATGTTTTTTCGAGCTGGGCGTGATCGATTTCATGCGAGCAATGGGTGAAGTAAGCGAGCTGTGGCTGAGCTTGATCAATCACTTCTAGAGCCTCAGTGACGTTCATGTGGGTCGGATGACTGCGATGATGCAGAGCATCGATTACCAGCACGTCGCAACCATGAATGGCATCCATCGCCTCACGACTGACCCGTTTCACATCAGAAATGTAAGCCAAGCTGCGGTGCCCTTCTTTTCGAAAGAGAAATCCATGCGTCTCGACGTTGCCATGTAAGACGGGCAAGGGTGTGACCTGAATCCCCTCTAACAAAAATGGCCCATCAAACACCACTGGGCCAGGCTTGATGTAACCGCGATAAATGTTCGTATCGGCAAAGGCCCACGCAAACATCGTGCGCAATTGATCCATGCAGCCTTGGTTAGCATACATCGGTAAGGGGGTGTCGCGATTCCAGCAATACGCGCGCAATTCGTCAAAGCCGACGACGTGATCCATGTGTCCATGCGTGTAGAGCACGGCATCGACATTTTTGATCTTCGCCCGCAAGGCTTGCATCCGCAAATCAGGTCCAGCATCGACGAGAACCGAAGCGCGCTCCGTTTGCACCCAGAGGGAGGAACGGAAGCGCTGGTTACGCGGGTCGGTGGATCGGCAAACAGCACAGTCACAGCCAATCACGGGCACACCCGTCGATGTGCCCGTGCCAAGAAAAGTCACACGCAAGCGGGAAAATGTGTCTGCAGGAAAAAGATCTGACATGCTCTGAACGAGAGCATGCCACAATCTTGCCTGCGGGGCAAAACCTAATCGTTACGTGGATGTGAAAACAGTCCCGATTACCAATCTTGACCGATGCCGTAACGGGCGCCAATCTCCAGAAGTTCTTCACGCATCGGCCATTCATCAGCACGCTCGCTAACGCTGTGGCGCTTGCTCGCACCTTTGAGCATCATGCAGCCGGTGTTGTCACCGATTGCGCGCACTTGATCAACCTCTTCTGGCGTCAAACGCACATCGGGTAGCGGCACAAACTCGCGAATCTTATCCTCGATCGGACGCTTGTCCTCGCCATTTTCCTGAAGGAATGTCGGAACTACGCTCTTCACTGCTGGCTGAGAGAGGTTCCAGATCGCCGCGAATTGAAGCATAGTCAGACCGTATTTTTCGGCGATCGGACGCATTTTTTCCATCTTCTCGATGCCGTGTTTCACCCAACCTGCCGGACGATAGGTGCGGTGATCGCCGGGTTTGAACTCATGGTCGTCTTTGAACTCATCGGTGAAAACGCCACCATAATCGACGACGCGGGTCAGCACTTTGACGCCATGTTTTTCATAGGCATTGAGCGCCAAACCAACTGGCCATGGCTCTAACGGATTGAGAATTACCATGGTCCAATCGATCAGGTCTTTATACGTCTCGATGTTGTGAATCGTATCGAGCGTGAAACCATTCGCAGGTCCTGGAGCCGTGCCGAGCATCGAGCTGAGTCCCTCGTCTTTCAGGGCGCGCATGCCATCCCACACGGCATCGCTGGTGTAGCCGATTTCATCGGGATTGTGCAGCATAACGAGATCGAAGTGAGAGCTTTTGCAACGCTCTAACGACTTTTCACAAGCCATCTTCAGGTAACTCGCATAGCCATCAGCCTTGCGCAGCTCGGGATCCGTGAAGCGGGGATATCCCGTATTTCCTTTGCGCTGACCTTCGTAAAAATCGTGACCGATCATGCCCACCAGACAATATGTCGAGCGATCAACGCCTTCCAAGGCCTTGCCTAACAAGTCATCGGCACGGCCATTGCCATAAACGTCTGCAGTGACGAATGTGCGAAAACCCGAATCGTAAGCAAGGCGCAAGGAGTCAATGAATCGCTCCTCGGTTAGCATTTCGCCATAGTGCATAAATCGTCCGCCGCTCCAGGTGCCGTAGGCTTCTTGTGTGAGTTCCATGTTTGTAAAGTAGTTGTGTTTGGTGACGCGAAAGATAGTGCATTTGGCGGAAAGGTCAAAACAAAGCAAAAATTGGTCATAAAAGTCGAGAATTTGCGAAACAAAACGAGGCGACGCGATTCGCATCAGCAAGACCTTGCAGTCAATAACGACTCGATTTCGCTGCTTTCAACTTTACGGAGCACAATTCTTTTGCTAGATATTGATTTTTGTAATGACGGAAATACCACCTGCTATATCGCCATCCAGTCACCCACCCGTTCCTGTGGTGCCGAAAAATTCTGGTCTTGCGATCGCAAGCATGGTTTGCGCACTGTTGCCTTTCATTCCGCTTACCTCTATCGTTGCCATTGTCCTCGCGAGCAAAGCAAGGAAACAAATACTCCAATCACAAGGGAAACTCATAGGCATTCAGCTCGCCTCGCTGGCGATGTTGTTGGGTAAAATCTCTTGTGCTCTGGGAGTTTTGATTGCTCTCGTGGTACCCTATGCAATCAAACTAACGAAGCGCATGGAAATGCATCAAGCCCAGAGCTGCACTAAGTCGATTTATTTATGTATGATCGATTTTGAGAATGACATCGCCAGTTTTCCTGATGATAGGACCGCGCGAGAGCAACCCGAACTTGCTAGCTTTACTGGCACTTCGTCGAATCGCTATCTCGGGCAATTGATTGCTGGTGGATATTTAAAAGCGGAGTCCATTTTTTCCATCAAACCAAGCACGGGGACAGAAGCTGATGAGGTCATATCTCCCCCGAGCGAAATTCTCAAAAAAGGCGAAAATGGTTGGGCTTATGTGATGATGACGAACGGCTTGCCCAATTCGAGCATTCGTGGTCTCAGCACAGATGATTATGGACAACTTCCTTTGCTTGTAGCACCTCTACAAGATGCTACAGGCACGATCAATCCCAAACCATTTTCCAAGCGCGCGATTGTTTTGCGCATTGATGGATCATCGAGAAATGAGATCTACAATTCGGGCACAACAACTCCCCTCGATTCCCCTGGTTGGAACGCTTCCTTCCGCCCCGTGGTGAAAATGCCGGAGTAAGGCAACGATGCTTATTCCTGTCCTCGTTGGATGTTATAATAGATTTGTTACGAAGCCGTGTGAACTTCGTGGATTTCTTCATGGTTCAGAGATTTTTCCATTTACCTTAGAAGTAAATCCCGCTAGTTTTGCTGCAGCAATTCGACAACAACCCATGAGCAAATCTATCGAAAGTCACCTCACCGAAGATCGTGAATTCTTACCAGCCAAGGAGTTTTCCAGCAAAGCCCGTATCAGTTCTCTCGCGCAGTACAAGAAACTCTACAAGGAGTCCATCGACAAACCTGATGTTTTCTGGGCGCGCGAGGCCAAAGAATTGCAATGGGACAAGCCGTGGAACAAAGTTCTTGAGTGGAAAGCTCCTTTTGCCAAATGGTTTGTTGACGGAAAACTCAACGTTGCTACGAATTGTGTCGATCGTCATGCCGAAGGTCCCCGCAAGAACAAAGCAGCCATCATTTTCGAAGGAGAACCCGGAGACAAGCGCGTGATCACCTATGGACAATTGCAACGAGAAGTTTGCCAATTTGCCAATGTGCTCGAAAAAAATGGTGTCAAAGCCAAAGATCGCGTGCTGATATACATGCCGATGATTCCCGAAGCTGCCGTCGCGATGCTAGCCTGCGCTCGCATCGGTGCCGTTCACTCCGTGGTTTTCGGTGGATTTTCTGCTGACTCGATTGTGGATCGTCTCGAAGACTCGGGTGCCACAACCATCATCACTGCCGATGGCGGATGGAGACGTGGTAAGGTCGTGCCTCTTAAGGAGAACGTCGATGCAGCCTTGGAAAAATACACAGCCGTGCGCAAGTGCATTGTTTTCAAACGCTGTGGCAATGACGTCAATATGGCCGCTAGCCGCGATACTTGGTGGCACGATGAAGTGGCCGCCGTCTCGCACAGACACAAAGCGAAATCTTTTGATGCTGAGCATCCGCTGTTCATTCTTTACACCTCCGGTTCCACAGGCAAACCCAAGGGCATTCTTCACACCAGCGGTGGCTATTTGACGGGCACCTACTCGACATTCAAATACATTTTCGATATCCGCGAGGAAGATATTTATTGGTGCACCGCTGATGTTGGCTGGATCACTGGACACTCCTACATCGTTTACGGGCCTCTCGCCAATGGCGCAACACAAATGATGTATGAGGGCGCACCAAACCAGCCTGATTTCGGTCGTTTCTGGAAAATCATCGAAGAAAATGCCGTGTCGATTTTCTACACAGCACCTACCGCCATTCGCGCCTTCATCAAAGCAGGCGATCATTTCCCCGCCAACCACGATCTTTCTTCTCTTCGTCTGTTAGGTTCGGTCGGTGAGCCGATCAACCCTGAAGCCTGGATGTGGTATCACAATAAAATTGGAGGCAAGCGCTGCCCAATCGTGGATACATGGTGGCAGACTGAGACTGGCTCGATCATGATCAGCCCCCTTCCCGGCTGCACCCCAACCAAGCCTGGTACGGCTACATTGCCGTTCTTTGGCGTGGATGCCGCGATCCTTGATGAAGCGGGCAATGAATGCAAAGCGAACGAAGGCGGTAAACTGGTTATTCGTAAACCTTGGCCAGCAATGACCCGCTCGATTTATGGAGATAAGGCGCGCTACTCGAAAACCTATTGGTCCGATTACAAAGGAATCTATACCGCAGGCGATGGCGCACGTCGCGACAAGCAAGGAAATTTCTGGATCGTTGGCCGCATCGATGACGTACTCAATGTTTCCGGTCACCGCCTCGGCACTGCCGAAGTAGAAAGCTCACTGGTTTCTCATCCAGCAGTCGCTGAATCAGCCGTTGTTGGCCGCCCCGATGAATTGAAGGGGCAAGGCGTTGTTTGCTTTGTAACCCTCAAGGAAACGCATCAGCCATCAGAAGCATTGCGCAAGGAACTTCGCGAACACGTGGGTAAATCCATCGGAGCCATCGCCAAGCCCGACGACATTTATTTTGCCCCCGCTTTGCCCAAGACTCGTTCGGGCAAAATCATGCGACGTTTGCTCAAAGAGCTCGTCACTACAGGTGACATTTCTGGCAACGTAACGACACTTGACGACGTAAATGTGATCTCTAACCTGAAGGCTTCCATGAATTCCTAATCTCTCTCTGCATGACACCCTCTTCTTATTACTTTGCCCTGATCGCCAAATCATTCGGAATTGATCGCAGAAATAAACGTCTCCATGAGGCCTCCTCAGAGATGGGATTGTTGCGCGAAGCCGAATACCAACTGGGCTTACGTTTGTGGGAAAAAATCGAACCTGTAGAAGAGATGTCAGTCGAATACTGGAATCTGCGCAAGCACATGAAAGGATTGACGGAAATGAGACAAAAATTGGATGAGCTCAAAATACAATTAGCCGAGTTCCATGAAAAGAGAGCGGAAATTCTCAATGCCGTAAGCCCCGAACAGTTAGAAGTAGAAATGCAGCGTTCGCAATTGCTGCAGAATATGGAAAGACTCACCTACGAAAGAGACATGGTGGTGCGTAAGGCTAGAAATCTTCGCCGCGTTCACGAAGGCTTGCTGACTAAAATCGAAGTTCTTAAGCGTGACGAACATCCAGAAACAAAAATCAATGAAGTGGTTCAATCGATTTATGATCTCAAAGAAGAGTTTCGCGAACTGAAGCTGCGCCGCCAAGAACTGGCAGAAGCACTTGAACAAGGAGATCGAGACATTGATGAGAATGAAAATAAACTTGCAGCGTTCAAGCAGCTCAAACGCGACGAGGCTGCGGTGATTTTCCAAGAAATGGGTCAGGTTAATCGTGAGCTTTCTCAGTTGCGTTCCGAAATCGGCAACATCGAGGGCCAAGTTCGACAATTGCAGTCAGAAGTAGGTCGTTACATCAGTCGTTATACCAGACGCAATCCCATGTGCTATGAGGTCGCTAAATCAGAACGCACCATGGTAGAAGTCATGCGCATGTTGCGCATTTCCATCGCAATGAATCACAAGCTTGCCGACTTCAAGTAACTTACTTTTTTCTCTCTCCAATCAATAGACGAAGAGAGTTCAGCACGACAATCAAAGTCGAGCCTTCATGCCCTAACACACCAAGTGGTAACGGCAGCTTGTAGCCGATGCTCCCGACGCCTAACAAAACCAGCACACCTAACGAAATTACAAGATTTTGCCGAATAATGGAACGGCAACGTCGGCTCAATGACAAGGCGGTTAGCACTTTATCGAGGCGATCATGCAACAAAATCACATCTGCTTGCTCCAGTACTGCATCAGATCCGCGCAAGCCCATACCAATCGAGACATCTGCGACCGCCAACGAAGGGGCATCATTGATGCCATCACCAACCATGGCAACCACTTCGCCTTGCTTCCTCCAATCCACAATCGCCGCGACTTTATCTTCTGGATGCAGACCCGAGCGCGTGTCATCGAGGCCGAGTTCTTTCGATAGCAACGCGGCAGATTCAGGTCGATCTCCTGTGAGCATGGTCACCTTGATGCCCATCGCATGAAGACGTTGAATCATCGCCTTGCTCTCCAGTCTTGGCGCATCGCGTAAGATGATTCGACCAGTAACCTCACCGGCATCGACTAACACCTCCGTGAACCCAGGCTCGGGATCAGGAAATTTCTGCACCACTGATTCAGCCGAAAAATATGAGCGACGTCCTTGTTTCACCGAGTGCCCTTGATAATTACCCTCAACGCCTTGACCTGCGACAGACTGATAATCTTCTATGACGCCCGCACGGGCACCATGTTGCTTGAGCCACTCGGCGGCAATGGCACGGGACAAGGGATGCGTCGATTGCTGAGACAATGCCGCAGCAGCCTCTAACACAACTTTTTTTCCTGATTCTGGAAAGGACTCAATCGCAGTGATGACAAATTCACCCTTGGTCAAGGTCCCCGTTTTATCCACAGCCAGACGCTGAATGGTGGCGAGATTTTCGAGTGCAACACCTCCGCGAAACAATACTCCTCGCCGCGCAGCAGCAGCAATACCTGCGAGAATAGCACTGGGAATGGAAATCACAAGCGCACACGGCGAGCAAACCACCAATAAGGTCATGGCTCGATAAAAAGCGGATGGCTCCGCTACCGAAGACACAAAAGCACTCAAACCTTGTCCCCAATGCCACCAAGAAAATGCAGCAAAACTCAAGGCTAGAATCGACAACGTATAGGTCGTACCGAAACGATCCGTGAAGCGTTGCGAAGGAGCTTTACTCGCTTGAGCATCACGGATCAGACGAATGATTTTACCATGTGCACTCTCGGAGGGAAGTCGAAGAACCTCGGCATCCACGGCACCCCAAGTATTGAGAGTGCCTCCAAAAACCGTATCTTGAAGTCCTTTTTCTACAGGAATTGATTCACCGGTGAGCATCGATTCATCCGCCGCCGTAGCGCCTTGCACCACACAAGCATCGACCGGAAACTGTGATCCGGGGAGGATTCTCAAACGCTCTCCCACCAAAAGCGAATCCACCGGCACCTCTGCTAAGGAACCGTCCGAGTTCACCCGCTGTGCTACCTTCGGAGAATCCTGAAACAACGAGCGAATTTCTTTTTCTGTGCGAGCCATCGCCATCGCCTCGAGCGCGCCACTCAATGAGAACAAAAACAATAGCACCGAGCCCTCCCACCATGCACCAATAAAGGCCGCACCGATCGCTACGGCAAGCATCAAGAAATGAATGTCGAGCTTGCCCTTGATTCCCTCTGTCCAAGCATCGATCAATGCGTCCCAACCACCTGCAACATAAGAGATTATATAGCAGGCCAATGCAACTTGATGCATGCCGGATTGCCTGTCAAAATAAACACCAGTGAGCAGAAAAAAACCACACACAAGAGCAGATGATAAATGAATTTTCCACTCTCCCGAATCGGGTGTTAGATCCTTGTTACTCATGACTTACGATGACATCGTCAGATCAGATAATCCAGAACCAAATCGACTCTCACTGTTCATATCTTTGCAATTAGCGCGCAACAATTCGGCATGACTTGTCAAATCTCGCTAATTGGTGCAGCTTGCGAATGTATGAAAACGATTATCACTGCTCTCGATTTCTCTGATGCTACTAAAGATGTGCTCGCCGCTGCAATGCTTATGGCGAAGCTCCAAGACGCGACCTTACACATCATTCATGTTCTGGAACCAGAGCCGACTTTCACCGCCTACGGCATGACACCGGAAGAATTTCCAGCCATCCAAGTCTTCCAAAACGAGTCCCAACGGCGTGCCGAAGCTCGACTCAACGACGCTGTGACCACCGCAAAAACGTTGCTCAAAGACGTGCGTGCCGAATTGATCGTAGGTTCACCCTTACACTCAATCATCGACTACGCCGAAACACAAAAAGCCGACTTGATCGTCATTGGAACTCATGGCCATGGCGCAGTAGCAGCCCTGCTAATTGGCAGCGTAGCCGAAGGACTTGTTCGCAAAGCGATATGCCCAACATTGGTCATTCCTTGCGCTCTCTAACCGATCAAATATGAACAAAAAAAGGCGGTGAGATCAACACCGCCTTTTTCATTTGAGGGCAGAGATAAAAGCTCAGAGATACTTATCAGTTACCGCACCTTCAGAAGCGCTCGTAACCAATTTCGCATACTTTGCAAGCACACCATAGCGATAACGCGGCTCGGGCTGAACCCACGAGGCACGTCGTGTGGCGAGCTCTTCATCGCTAAGAGAAACATCAATGCGATTCGTCGCGGCATCGATCACAATCTCGTCACCATCACGCAACAATGCAATGTTGCCGCCGACAAAAGCTTCGGGAGTGATATGTCCAACAACGAAGCCGTGACTACCACCTGAGAAGCGTCCATCGGTGATCAAGGCCACATCTTTTCCGAGTCCTAGCCCCATGACAGCACTGGTTGGTCCGAGCATTTCACGCATACCTGGACCACCTTTCGGTCCTTCCATGCGAATCACAATCACATCACGCTTCTGAATTTGCTTGGCAAGAATGGCCTTCATAGCATCATCTTCTGAATCAAATACGCGTGCACTGCCGACGAACTGTTCGCCTTCTTTGCCGGAAATTTTTGCCACAGCACCACCTTCAGCGAGATTTCCGCGAAGGATGCGCAAGTGACTATCTTTTTTCAGCGGGTCAGAAATCGGACGAATAATCTGTTGGTCCGCTGGATAGTGGATGGGAGATTTTTCCAAATTCTCACGCATCGTGCGACCGGTCACCGTCATACAGTCACCGTGCAAAAGACCAGCCTCAAGAAGCATGCGCATCAAGGGAACGGTGCCACCGATGCGCACCAAATCTGCCATCACATACTTACCGCTCGGCTTGAGGTCTGCAAGAACTGGCACGTTTGCGCCGATGCGAGCAAAGTCGTCAATGGTGATTTCCACGCCAGCAGCATGTGCCATCGCAGGGATGTGTAAGCAAGCATTGGTCGAACCACCGAGAGCAATCAACACCGTGATCGCATTCTCGAAGGCCTCCTTTGTCATGATGTCACGCGGCTTGATGCCCAAATGGATCATATTGAGTACGGCGGCCCCGGCATCAAAGCAATCACGCATTTTATCATCGCTGATGGCTGCCTGAGCCGAACTATTCGGCAAACTCATGCCCAATGCCTCAATCGCACTGGCCATCGTGTTAGCCGTATACATGCCACCACATGAACCAGGCCCCGGAATCGCGCAGCGTTCAACAGTGTCAAGCTCTTCATCGCTATATTCACCTCCTGCATGCTTGCCTACAGCCTCAAACACGGAAACAATATCAAGGTCTTTCTTCTCGCCTTTCAGCGTTGCGCAGCCCGGGAGGATCGTGCCACCATAAACAAACACGGAAGGACGATTCATTCGCCCCATTGCAATGATGCAGCCTGGCATGTTTTTGTCACAGCCACCGATCGCCACAAAGCCATCCATGCCTTCGCAGCCGACCACCGTCTCGATCGAATCTGCGATCACCTCGCGGGAAACAAGGCTGTATTTCATGCCCTCTGTACCCATCGAGATACCATCGGAAATGGTGATCGTATTGAAAACAACAGATTTCCCACCTGCGGCATCTACACCATTGGCGGACTCGCGAGCAAGTTTATCAATGTGCACGTTGCAGGGAGTGACTTCGCTCCACGTGGAGGCTATGCCGATTTGCGCTTTGGCAAAATCTTCTTTTTCAAAACCAACAGCGTAGAGCATGGCTCTACTGGGTGCGCGGTCGGGACCATCCAGCATGGGACTGGAAAACTTGCGAAAATCTGAGGAATCACTCATGCACGAAAATTATCGTCATTCTCGACCAAAGGTCAAGAATGCGTAACGACTTGCATGAGAAAAATCTCACTGCTTTTTGAAACATCATGCGCGACTAAACAACTTCGCCAAATGAAAGCCCCCCAGTGAAACGACGCCACACAGGAACGGCGCGATGAAAATCCGAAATGCTGTGGTCCACACCAACATTGGCTGCATGACCCCGAAGAGTTGTACTTTCTGCTGCCACATCAGAACAAAAAGATACGGAATCACCACCAACATCGCACTAAGATTCAACACAAAGGCCGCAATCGCAGCACAGCGAAAAGCATGACGAGCGAGGGTATGAATGCGGATGCGAAAAATCACCGCACCAGTAATCAAACCAACCAAGCAGTGTGCCATCGCCAACCACGCTAAGTGTTTCATGAACGAATCTTGAGCTCCAGAATCTAACACCTCTTGTGGCAGGGGTGGAGCAAATGTGCTAAACAAGCTCACCACAAAAGCCAGCACCACGATCGCGCCTAAGGTAATCCGCAACATTGCCTGGCGAGTATCTAACAAAACGCGCAAGCTTTCCTGTTGCGCGTGAAAACCATTTACCTGATTGCCGTAGTCGCGCCAGGCCTGTAGCTCCGTCTCGAGTTTTCGATGTTTTTCGGAATCTGCGGTGGGCTCTGTGCTAGGTGATGCATTCAAATCTCCCAGTGCTGCTTGCTTGGTATCATTTCCGCTAGGTGTCGCTGGAGCTTCAGGCGTGGCGGGTTTGTTTTGCGAGGGAATCAACATCGCAAAAGCACCAGCTAACCCGCCAGAAAGCAACACAGTCAATTGCTGTGTCACATTCCCCCGCACAGTTTCCCAAGCTTTTCCACCCTGACCTAGCAGATGCATCACGAGATAAGCCACAGCACCAGTACCGGCAAACATAAGAAGCTTGCGGATCTTGATTGATTTTTCCATACGCAACACAGACCTAGCAGCAGATCCAAGCGAGTGCAAGATTTCTTCCTAGGGTCTGTATTTTAACGCGGCGCATCAGTAGCATCCGCCTTGTTTTGCATCGCTTGCGTGAGTAGACGCGAAATGACATCGCGCAATTCCTCCAGAGGGATGGCAAAACTTTCGGCACGATTCGCACGGGCAATGTTCATGCCAATGCAGCGACCTTCTAGATCTAACAATGGACCACCTACCGTAACGCGATTGCCTTGCACATCGTGTTGTAACACGCGCGGAAAACCACTACGACGTTTAGAGTAATCACCACTCATCGTATCATTGCGCGATTGCTGCGCACCAAATGTATCAGCCCGCCCCATCAACTCAACCTCAACTCTCACCTGCTTGCCATTACGAAGATAAACGACGGAAATTTTTTCTCCCACTCGGCGGTCTTTCATGATATCAGCCACATCGTCCCGCTTGGATATTTTCTTATCGGCAATCTTGATGATCTTGTCACCCTTACGCAGTCCAGCACGATAAGCACCGCTTTTTTCAGGAACTTCACCGATCTCCAATCCTGATTTCCCCTCATTAATTTCGATACCCAAAACAGCACCACCTTCGGCGCGGATTTCGCGAGCATTGGCACTGATGATGCCAAGTTGAGGCCAGCGCTCCCGACGTGTCGTTGCCCCATTCGTGACCACCCAAGTTCCCTGATCAACTTGGCTATCATCGGCAAAATGAGCGACCTTTAAGCCTGTAGCTTTAGTTTTCAGTAAGCAAACATCCCACGCTGAATCAGTGGCTACAATTTGCACGGGTTCATACTGCGTGGCACCGATGCGCATTTTCAGATCATCCGCCTCAATCACCTCGCTCGCCTTTGAAATGACATATCCTGTTTCTTCCACCACGATCCCATAGGCGATTTCTTCCCGCCCACTGTAGATCACAGCACTGAACTCAAAAAGAGATTGCTTTGGGCGCTCAAGCAGACCGTGCATCAGCGAGCCATTGCTGCGATACTCCGATTCGAGAGTTTCGTAGCCTTGGGTAAACGAGCTCATACAAACCGTCAGCATTAGCACCGTTGTTGGAATCATCCTTTTCATATTCGTGATAAAAATGTTGCGTTGCTTATCGTGCCCCAAGGCGCAGGATAATTTCTTTATCCTTACCCTCGCGCAAGAGCAAGATCGTGATCTTTTCGTCGGCAGCTTTATCTTTCAAATACTTCTGCATGGCCTCTTTGTCTTTCAACTTTTTACCATCGATCGCGACAATGAAGTCACCAACCTTGATTCCTGCATTTTCCGCAGGAGATTCGCGGCCGATCTTGGTCACACGGATCTTTCCTTCGCCGGAGTCCTCCGTGCCTATGCCAAGAAATCCTGTGCCTTTTTTGGGCTTCTCGGCAAAAGGTCCCTCACCGATGAATTTACCAGCAGCCAAGTCATCCCAATGTCGCACAAATTCGCGAATCGGAACATGCATGTTTTCGCCTAATCTTTGCCCAACGCGAGAGTGAATGCCGATCAAGCGACCTGCCAAGTCAAAAAGCGGGCCGCCAGAGTCGCCACCGATCAAGGTGCAATCGCTCTGCAAAGTAGAATCCGCGACTTTAACCAATCGCCCTAGGCGCACACCTGCACCACGATCCTTGTCATAGCCTCCCGAGTGACCAAGCGAAAAAACCCAGTCACCCAGTCGCGTAAAATCGCTTTTATCCAACTCAACGAACGGAAATGGGCCTTTGTCGAGGATTTTCACCATCGCCGAATCTGTCTCAGAATTGAGACCCAGAGATTCACACTTGACCTTACGACCATCAGCCAGAATAGCCGTAATATCCTTAGCGACACCGCCCGATACGTGAGCAGCCGTGAGGATCAGACCATCAGCAGAAATGATCACACCCGAACCTGAACCCTGCCCCAATTCCAAGCAAACTGTTGCATTGCGCGCAGGCGGCAAGACCGACTTGAGGGCAGCCTCGATGGCGAGCATGTCTTCTACACCAGCAGGCACTTTTTTATCATTGACTGGTAAACGTTTCGGATCGCGTTGCGGATCTTGTGCGAATGCCACAGACAGAAGTCCGAGGAAAAATACCAGTGCGCGTGTTTTCATGTTTGCTTGTGAGCGAAGCTAGCATGGGGATCTGTTTGTGACAAGAGTGGATTTCTTGAAACACCAATCAGTAGGGAACGGATACTACGCTCGGAAAAAATATTTCTTCTTGGGCAATCTACCGCTTGCCAAGACCGCTCAATTCGGCTAGTAACTGAGTCATGCCAAGTGTAAAATCATGGATCAACGGACTCGTTTTATTCAACATCTGCACGCTATCTTTTGCGCAAACCCCCGCTTTGGATGACTCAGTAGCCAAGAAAACACCTGAGCTCAATGCTATTCAGCGCGAGTTTACCAACTTGCCCGAGCAAAAGCGCATCGACTACTTGAAGCACATGGATGAAGTGCGCCGATTATTCAATCAAAAGCGAATTTTTGAATCAATGGATGAAATTGCCAACGCGCGGAAAATTTTCGACAAAAACTCGGAAATTCATAATATGCTTGGAAGCTGCTATGTAGAATTTCGCGACTTTCAAAAAGCCCGTGTTGAGTTTGACAAAGCCTTAGCCCTAGAGCCCGGTCTCGCGGCAGTCATCTTTAACATCGCTGAGCTGGAATTTGTTACCCGTCAGTGGAAATCAGCGGAGGAAAAACTGGAGCTTACTTTGAAAAAAATACCCGAAGGCGATCTTGCTACACGCCGGCTCGTCGAGTTTAAGCTTTTGCTCTGCCAAATTGCACAGAGCAAAAATTCCGAAGTAAATGCCCTGGCGAAAAAATATAATCCGCTTGATGATGACTCACCCTTCTACTACTACGCGCAAGCATCCCTCTGCTTCCGTGATAACGATGTCATGAAGGCCGAGGAGTGGATGCAGATTGCCAATCGCGTTTTTGGCAATGCCGCTGTCACCGCTCCATGGCAAGACACCCTCATCGAGTTTGGCTACATCGAGAGCTTCTACGGCAGCAAGGTCGACCAGCAACTCAATGAGGCAGCGCCCAAGGACAAATGAATTAACTCAATGATTGAGAATCAGGCGTCTCGGTCACTCCGGACGCCTATTTTTTTCTACCATCACCGCAACGGAACTTGTCTGAGGCAGTATCATCTTAATAACCTTTACGCTTACGTGCGAAACTGAATAATTTTCTAACAGAAAATCTACAATCTCCACCGCTAGCGTTTCAATCAAACGCCTTGGTTTACTCTGCGCAAGTCCTTCCAAGGAAGTTACCACTTCAGCGTAATCAATGGTTTTGGCGATGTCATCAAGCAAATCCGTCCAGTCTTGCTGAGCAGTCAATACCACATCTAAGGACAACTCCTGAGCTACCGCTATTTCCTCGTCCGGAACACCTACATGACAAGAGATTCTCAGACCGTTGATAAAAATTTTCCTACTCATGAACTGCGACGGTTTTGATCTAACATTTCACGGAATTCGCGAAGATCCGCCATTAACCAATCGGGCTGCTGTGCCTGCAGCACCTCGCGGTGCGTATATCCAGTCAGCAAACCCACACTTGCTACTCCGCCATGCTTGGCTGTGACAATGTCGTGGATCATATCCCCTAAAAAAGCGGTTTGTGAAACATCGAGTTGATGGTTTCTAACTAAATTTCCGATGACTTCACGTTTATCCACCACACCCGAATATGTTGCCTCGAAGTAATGGCGCATATTGAGGTCATCGAGTTGCCCTTCAAAGGTATCGCGATCCATGCTGGTCAGCACAAAGCAACGCACGCCATGCTCACGACACCACTCTAACTTTTCACGTGCATGAGGCAAAACGGTCACTGCAACAGGAGATTCCGCAAAGGCTTTGCGAAAGTGATACTCCAAATCTGCAAGAGCAATGCCAGGAAGATGCTCTTCATAAAATTCGGAATACGGGAGACGAAACAGACGACGAAACTCATCGCGATCCATCGCTGCACGACCGTAAATGCCAAAAACGGCATTGGTTGCCTCCAAGGTTGGCGCTAAGTCGTCAACCAAAGTGCCAGACCAATCAAAAATTAAGTTACGATACATAAAAATTATCCTACGGAGAAACGAATAGACTGAATTTTATCATTGCCGGCAGCCTGCTGAATTTTCTTCAATAAACTCCCACGCATCTGCTCCAAATGAAAACGCATGGCCGGTTGTGTCACACGTATTGTAAGCAGGCCACGCTTAAGAGATTGTGGTTGACTCGCCTTCGCAATGTAAGACCCTGCTAAATCCGCCCAGAGCGCACGCAGTTTCTCCTCTTCCATTCCTTCAGCGAGGCCAGCACTGCGGATGATCTCAGCTATGAATTCGGATGGAAGGTGAACGCCTTCATTCAAATCGAGGGCATCATCAAATCCCCTCCACTCGCGTTTGACCTGTCGGCGCAAAAATTCCTGCGCACTCCATTTTTTTGAAGGCTTACTCGCCATCGTCGCCAATCGCCTCAACCGGGCATCCCTCCATCGCTTCACGGCATTGCTCTTCCTCCTCCGTTGTCGTAGGCTGGTTGTATACAAACGAGTAGCCTTCGTCATCAGAGCGGGTGAAATTTTGCGGAGCCGTTTCACGGCACAAATCACAGTCGATACAGGAACTATCGACATAAAACTTGCCTACAACGTTTTCTTGGTTACGATCTTCTTTGTCAGCCATACTGATAGTGGTTGTGCACCGCTTCCATCGCCTCATTTATTGCTTCTTGCAATCAGTTTTTTCGTTTTTCTCTTTATTTTGGTTTTTTTCTTGGGTAGCTTCCTTCTGTTCATCCCACCCTATGTCACAATCGAATCCTGATAACCAAAAGCCCAAGCCGGTTCAAAATCCCACGTTGTATAAGCTCCCAAAAAACCAAGGCGCGTATGACAAGGAGATGGATCTTTGGAATTTAGAGGACGATGACTCATCCACCACGCCCGGAGTGACTCCTGTGACAGAAATCAGCGCACTCGAAAAAACGGAGGACGCTGCCACCAAGCAAATACAAGACAAATCTCTTACACAGGATGAGGAATCTAGACCATTTGCCGAGACGGATGAAGATATGCATGTTGCATTATCTGAGGACGATAAGTCAGCACTCAAGCGCAACATCTCTGTCCACTCGATCGAGATCAAACTTTCCAATCCGACCGAATCAAAATACGCCTTGCCAAGCCGGTTAGCTGTGGCAGCTACAGAAGATGAAATCTGGGGAGATTTTACGAATGAAATAGCGAGTCAGGCTGGCTCAGCGGAAAAATTTAATGAAGAAGAAATCGCACCGGTTTTGACAAAAAACGATGCCGAGACGCCTCAATCCATCGCAGTGACAAACATCACACCTGTGCCTGAAAAGCCCGTATTGGTCGCAGTCACTACTGAAGAAGAAAAACCTGAGCCAGCTCCTGAAAAAATGCTGGACCCCGAGAAAATAGAATCAGTCGCATCAAGTGAGCTGGAAAACACACCCGATCCTGCGCCGGAAATTACCGCTACGCCCTCGATTCAATTTACCAAGTTTTCACCCACTGAAGCAATCGCATCAGTAGCTTTTCTGCTCATTATCATCGTAGGAGCATTTTTTATAATCAGCTCATATCGCGCAAATCTCACCGAAAAAAAGACTTACGCCAAACCGGATTACCCCGTGAAAGGACAGATTGCCGAGGTGGTACGCGCTGTCACTTATTGGCGTCCCCCGATCAAGGATGGGCCCAACCGCGATCCAATCAAGCTTGATGTCAAATTACTGCCCGTCATTGAGATCACCCTCGGAAGCGAAGCCACGCAGGGAGCTTTACGAGTGATGTTTCACAATGAAAAAGGCGACATCGTCGGTGATACGGTGACGCAGAATTTCACGGAGGGTAAATTCACTCTCTCCGCTGAGGAAACCCGAGTATTTTCCTCCACAGCAGGTTTTGTCGACTTTGGCGAGCAAGAAGCCTACCGCGCTGGACTAGGCAAACCGTGGACAATTAAGGTCTATGAGGGTCCATCTGACAACACAAGCAGCGATCAATTTCGCCTATTGTTCACCACTCCAATCGGCACCGATCGGCGTTAACCATTTTCTATTTCTCTATGAGCACACAAACCACACCACTAGTCCCGCGCGAGGGATGGCATGTCATGCATTTGTTTTATCAAATCGACCATTCCCAATGGAACTGTCTTAGCCAAGAGGAAAAGCGCGCGGCCAAAACCAATATGACCGAGCTAGTGCAAGAAATTCGATCCACCAAGGACACGCATCTTCTCACCTTCTCGATCGCCACCCCCAAGGCCGACATCGGATTCATGCTGCTCACTCCCGATCTGCAAATCGCCAATGCTTTTGAAAAACGACTCAGCCTCTCGCTCGGACCAGACATTCTGAATCCATGCTACTCCTATCTTTCGCAAACCGAGAGCTCGGAATACACGACCACCGCTGAAGAATACATCAAGGAAACACTTCTTGGTGAAAAGGGACTCACGGAGGGCTCTCCTGAATTCGAGACCGCACTTAAGGAATTTGAGGAGCGCATGACTCACTATCTCAAGCATCGCCTCTACCCTGTATTGCCCGACTGGCCAATTGTTTGCTTCTACCCGATGTCGAAACGCCGAAGCGGCAATGACAATTGGTATTCGCTGAATTTTGACGCTCGTCGTGAACTGATGTCTGGTCACGCTCGCGTAGGCCGCACCTATGCAGGTCGTATTCTACAATTGATCACTGGCTCTACAGGTCTCGATGAGCATGAATGGGGAGTCACCCTGCTTGCCAAAGATACGATCGACATCAAAGCCATCGTTTATGAAATGCGATTTGATGAAGTATCGGCCCGTTACGGTGAATTCGGAGATTTCTACATCGGCATGCAACTGCCTCTCGACGAGTTATTCCGTCGTGTTTGCCTCTGATTACGCGCTTCCACATCGCAGCGCTGAGTGAACTTTTTTCGTGAAAATCGTTTTTGATTGCACAATCAAGTTGCGCGGCGTCGTTACTACCCCATATTGCATCGATTAACATCCATCACTCATGACTATTGAAGAATCCCAAGCCCGCATTGCCGAAACCAGTCACTGGATCCAAGCCGTAAAAACCGAGATGGCGCAGGTGCTGGTCGGCCAAGATCAATTGGTGGACCGCCTGCTGATCGGCCTCCTCTGCAATGGTCACATCTTGCTCGAAGGTGTGCCCGGTCTCGCAAAAACACTGGCTGTCAAGGCGCTTTCTGGCTGCCTTCAAACCACTTTCTCTCGCTTCCAATTCACCCCAGACTTGTTGCCAGCCGACCTCGTTGGCACCATGGTCTACAATCCGCAATCGACTTCGTTTGCACCTAAGCTTGGCCCCATTTTCAACAACTTGATTCTCGCTGACGAAATCAACCGCGCCCCCGCCAAGGTACAATCTGCGTTGCTAGAGGCGATGCAAGAGCGTCAGGTTACATTGGGGGATAAAACTTACAAACTCCCTGAACCCTTCCTTGTTTTGGCAACGCAGAACCCGATCGATCAAGAGGGAACCTATCAACTTCCCGAGGCACAGCTCGACCGTTTCTTGCTCAAAGTCACTGTCAACTACCCGACTCCTGAAGAAGAGTTGATCATCCTCGATCGCATGGCTACTTCGGCCCCAGCTTACATCACACACACCGTCGCCACCCCCGAGCAAATCGCCTACTCTCGCGAACTCGTAAACACCGTTTACATCGACCCAGCGATCCGCCAATACATCGTTCAAATCATCAATGCCACTCGCGACCCGATCAAATATGACGCGCCGCTGAAAAACCTCATCCGAGCAGGAGCATCACCTCGCGGCACAATCAACCTCGCACTCAGCGCACGAGCCCGCGCCTTTATGAACGGCCGCGCCTATGTAATCCCCCAAGACGTCAAAGACATGGTCCACGATGTGCTGCGTCACCGGATTTTGGTAACCTACGAAGCAGAGGCAGAAAACGTTAATACCGACGTCATCATCGCACGTCTCGTTTCAAAAATCCCCGTCCCGTAATTTTCTCTACGCATGACAGCTGACGAACAAGTGGAAGAAATGATGGCCAGGGTTCGCAAGCTCGAACTCAAGGCCCGCAGGCTCGTGCGCGAATCCTTTTCGGGAGAATACCAATCCTCCTTCAAGGGCCAGGGGCTCGACTTCGATGACTTCCGCGAGTACCAGCACGGAGATGAAATTCGTTTCATCGACTGGAATGTCACCGCGCGCATGGGATCACCGTTCATTCGTAAATTCCGCGAAGAACGCGAGCTCAACGTAATGATTGCAGTGGACGTAAGCGGTTCGTCAGACTACGGATCTGTGCAGTTTTCTAAACGTGAAATCGCTGCAGAGATCGCAGCAACGCTCGGGTTTTCTGCGCTCCAGAATGGAGATAAATGCGGACTGCTACTCTTTGCAGCAGAGACGCTGATGTTCATACCACCAGCGAAAGGCACCAAGCATTTATTGCGTTTGGTTCGAGAAATCCTCGTCGCACAGCCTAACAAGCTTGGCACATCCCTCGAAGCCGCTGCCTCGACCTTATTGCAAGCACTGCCGCGGAAGTCTCTCGTATTTTTGATCTCAGATTTCCTCGCCGACCCGCTCGATAAAGCACTGGGGAAACTTGCCGCGAAACACGACACTATCGCGATCCGAGTAACCGATCCGTTAGAAAAAAAACTACCGCGAGCTGGTCGCGTGACTCTGGAAGATTCCGAAACAGGCTGGCAAACCTCGATCAATACCTCGAACTCCAACCTTCGTATGGCATATGAAAAATTGATGAAACGCCAACACGAAGGTGTGCTCTCTTTATTCAAAAAACACGGCCTTGATTTTACCGACTTAGAGACCGATCAAGACCCAACTCCCGCGCTTCACGCCCTCCTTAAACGGCGCATCAGCAAACGCGGACGCTGAAATAGTCCTCCTTTTTTCGCTACTGAAACATTCATGGAAGAAACACCACCAACGCTGGATTTGCCCGACATCCCTGATGTCAATCACCTTCTGCCGTCACCCAGCATTCCCTGGTGGATCTGGATCATCGCAATCCTCCTGATCGTTTGTAGCATCTGGCTATTCCGCTTGAACCGCACGCGAAAAACTTCCCCTGAAGCCATTGCGGAACAAGCTTACCGGCAAGCTCTCGCCAGCTTAGTGCAATCCCGCTCTCTGCCATCACTCTTACAACAAGCAACTGCCGCCTCGCTAACGCTACGCAGCTACTTTGCTGCTGCGTTACAAGATTCATCTTTATTCGAGACCCATGAAGAATTCATGGCACGGCACAATGCTCTCGCAAGTTTGCCAGAACAAATGCGGAACGAAATCGCCCAATTCTTTGCGACACTTGCGCGTTACAAGTATGCACCTAACGAATCTTCTAGCACGCACCCCTCATTGATCGAGGATGCAACTACCGCCCTTCATCATTGGCATCAATCAGCACGCGCTGCTACGCCTCAAACGCCATGAGCTCCCTCTTTACTCAATTTCATTTCCTCTCTCCTTGGTGGCTGACCTTGCTCATCCCTGCCATCGCGATTCTTTTCTTGCGCCGCGGACGCGGTGCGGAAGCGACACTTACTTTCTCATCTCTCAGCGTCCTTGTATCGTTAGGAAAAAAACTGCGCCAAGGTCCAGGAGCATTCAGCATTCCCCTCTTACTTACAGCGTTAACTCTTGCCATTCTTGCTCTCGCACGCCCCGTTTGGCGTGAGGAATTTCAAAATCGCACGGCATCGGGTGTCGACATCATGATTGCTTTTGACGTCTCGCTATCCATGGAGATCGATGACTTTTATGATAGCTCAGGCACTCCGCTCCAACGCCTTGATGCCGCCAAAGCAGTTGTCACGAATTTCGTCAAAAATCGCCCCGATGACCGCATCGGCCTCGTAGTTTTCTCGGGTCAACCCTACCACATTAGCCCCATTACGTTAGATCACGATTGGTTACTCAACGGATTAGCTCGCGTCAAACTCACCAAAAATGACGGATACGGAGCAGGCACCGTTCGTGAGCAAGGAACAGCAATCGGCTCTGCCATTTCTGCCGCCGCGACACGACTCCACGCCCGTGATGCCAAATCGAAAATCATTGTGCTCATTACCGATGGAGCAAACAACTCAGGTAAAATTTCTCCCATCGATGCCGCCAAGTATGCGGCTGATCTCGATATCAAAATTTATGCAGTCGCCCTCGGCACCAAAGACGGTCGTGTTAGCAGCAACATCCAACGCTTTCCACGCCAAGAATTCGATCTCCCTACCTTGCAAGAAGTCTCTCGACTGACTGGTGGTGAAAATTATTGGGCACAGACCAATGCCGAACTAAAAAACACCTTTCGCACCATTGATGCGCTCGAAAAAACCGAACGCAAAACGTATACCGTCACCGAGGATCGCGAGCTTTATCTGTGGTTCCTCTATCCGGCTCTATTGCTTGCTGCTCTTGCTGCCCTGCTCATCGCAGTTAACCCTCCGCCCAGTGTGAACTGACTCTGCCGCCATGTCCTTCGCTCACTACTACGCATTTTTCTTCATTTTGCTCCTGCCATTGCTTGTCATCATCGCTCTGATTGCGCTGCAGCGCAAACGCTCTGTGTGGAAGGCATTTGTGGCTGATCGCCTGCGCAGCCGTTTGATCAATCGCGCCTCTTCCCTGCCCCGATGGCTCGGATTTTCCGCACTGCTGTTAGCCCTTTTGTTCATGATCATCAGTGTGGCTGGTCCACAAATCGATGAGAGCAAAAAAGTGGAAAATACCAAAGGTCGGAACTTGATCATTGTGTTAGACCTCTCAAGATCGATGAAAACGGGCGACTTATCCCCTTCTCGTTTGGATCAAGCCAAAGCCTTGATTTATGAACTGCTAGAAACATTGCCCAACGATCGCATTGGTGTTGTCGGATTTTCTAGTTCGCCCTTTCTTTTTGCCCCTCTCACCATAGATCACAGCGCCGTTCGTGAGACAGTAGAACAACTGGATTATGATTCCATTCCCACAGGTGGTTCGGATTTAGCCAGCGCGATCAAGTTGGCTGTTGCCACGCTCAAGGAAACCGCTCAGACGAATAATGGCTTACTGGTTCTATCCGATGGCGAAGAGCACTCGCCAAAAATTCTCAACACCTTGCAAGATATCAAAGAATCGGGCACCTACGTTTTCGCTGTTGGCATTGGCACCGAAGATGGCGGCTTTATTCCTGATGAAAAAGAAGCCGATGGAAAGTTTCGAGATGTTAAGGGTGATGTCGTCATCAGCCGACTACAGACTGCTACCCTGAGAAATTTCGCCGAGCAAGCAGGTGGGCGTTTCACCATTGCTCAATCATCCGCAGACATTCCCGCCATGATCAAATCCGCTGTTTCCGATTTGGAGTCGTTCGAGCTTAAGGGACGTGAAAAAATTTCTGCGCAAGAACTTTTCCAATGGACGTTGTTTCCTGCCATACTCTTGCTACTGGCGGCCATACTGCTCAGCACTCGCTGGCGCGCAGTATCAAGGATCACTACGTCCACTGCAATGATCGCCTTCGCATTCATGATGGCCACTCCCACCCATGGGGAAACTGATGCATCGATCTCCGATGCCCGCGCAGCAATGGAGGGGAATGATTTTACCCAAGCTCGTGATATTTTCTCCATGTTAGCCGCCGACGAAGTTCCCGGCAGCATTGAGCACTCGTCCCTGATGTTAGGCAAAGCAACAGCCGAATACCGGCTCGGTGAGATTCCCGAGGCTCGCAAATCATACTCACAAGCGTTAACCACAGAAGATTCCGCCATTCGCAAAGCGGCGCATCAGGGACTCAGTCATTTGCTATTCCAACTCGGCTGGCAAGAACTCTCTAGCGGTGAAAATTATCCCGGGCTCGAATTTGGCCCCGCTCAATTCGAGGAGCATTTCAAAGATCGCGTGGCCGAATGGATGAAGGACGATAAAACGGATGCGAAAACGCCATCAGAGGGCTATCGCACCATGCGCAATGTAATGCTTAACTGGGCCGATTCCGTTAGACATGCACAATCCATTCTGAGTATGGACCCTCAAAACCCCGAAGCGAAACAACTCCATCATACCAGCAAAACTTATCTGGAAATGCTGCGCAAGGCTCTGGAGGATCAGAAAAAAGAGATGCAAGCGCAAATGGGTGGTCAAGGCGAGGGCGAGGGTGAGGGTCCAGGCGAAGGTCAAGACTCTGAAGGGGAAGGCGAGGGTGAAGGAGATGGCGAAGGTAAAGGCAAAGAAGGCTCTCCTGGCGATGGCAAATCAGGGAATAAAAATCAAGGTAACGATCCCAATGGCAAGCAGAAAGATGAAAAACCTGACCCCAAAAACGAACACGGCGCGGACCAACAACCCGGCGAGACCAAAGAGCAGTCGGCTCTGCGTAAACTGAACGAAAATGCCGACTTACAACGAGGAATCGTCGCGCCCGGTCGTTTCGAATTCCGCCGACCCGAAAAAGATTGGTAACTCATATATCGAAATATTTAGCTCATGAAAAATCTCATCTCAGCCCTCATCACCTTAGCGATGTTCGCATTGACACAGGCCGCCTCCCTTGAGGTATCCCTTGCAAGTCGCTTCATCGTACGTGGCGAGCAAACCGTGATGGAAATCACCCTTGCCGATGTCACGCCACCTGAATCACTGCGCTTACCTGCCATCCCCGGAGTCGTAGTGCAACCGCGTGGTTTTGGCGGCCCAAACACCACCATACTTCCCGGACGCAAAATCGGTTACGTCTATCAATACCAAATCAGTTCCTTCGAGGTTGGCGCCCATACCATTCCGAAAATCACCATGCGTGTAGGCGATGAGACCGTTGAAAGCGATCCGATCAGTTTCGAGGTGTTCGATGCAAAATCACTCACTTTTTCTGAGCTCAAGATCGGCGACGAGATCATCCCTTATGCAGCATTTTTCAAGACTACAAAAACCAATCCTTATGTGGGTGAAATCGTCCCCGTCGAGCTTAAGGTATATTTCCCCGCAAATATACGCATTGAGGAATGGGGCATTCCTGACTTCGAACGGAGTGGTATCACAGCATGGCGCTTTGAGCCACGACCACAAATCGGCAATGTAATTTTGTTAGGAGCAAATTACCAATGCGCTTCCTACCCCAGCAACATGTCAGCATCCCAAGCAGGCAATGTGCGCGTCGGTCCCGCGAAGATACGCCTCATCGCCCTACAAAATGTGCTTGGCCAATTCGGATTCGAGCGCAATGCTCTGCCACTTTATCTCAATGCAGAGGCACTAGATCTGGACGCGAAACCCTTGCCACCCAATCCACCCAAAGGCTTCACCAATGCCATTGGAACGTTCACAATCGATGCCAGCGTGTCCGATACCGAACTTCGCGAAGGGGATCCCATCAATGTAGAGCTCCAAGTTTCCGGCAAAGGCAACCTTGATTCCATGGATGCCCCGATCCTCTCTGATCCGGAGCAATGGAAGCTCTACGATGCCACACGCAATCAAATGGGTGAAGAACGTCGCTTCCAAAAAGGCACCGTGACGTTCAAACAGTTTATGCGGCCGACTTCACGCCAATTACTAGTGCCACCTTTTCAACTCCCCTATTTCGATCCCGATCTCGGAGAATACAAAGTCGTGAGCACGCCACCGATTCCGCTCACTGTAGCTCCATCCACTGCAGTCATGCAGTCGCCAAACAACGCAGCGATGATACCGGCCGCAGCCGATATCCCAATTGAGAAAATGACCGACATTCTCGGAATCATCAGCGGCTCAGCACTGACCGTGCCCTCCTCCTCCATCGCGCTACCGCATCTTTGGCATCTCATTCCGCTCATCGTTACACTCGTGCTTTGTTTTGCGATTTTCTATCGAAAATTACTTCCCCGCATGCGCCCCACACCATGCATGATCGAACGGAAAGCTGATTGGAAACTACTAGAACAAGCCTCTGACGATCCTGCTCAGTTTCTCCGTCACGCTGGACGTTTTATCGAAAAATGGAGCCCATCCCAACAACCATCGTCGGAAATCCAATCAATCCTCGATGAGCGTGATCAGTCTTGCTTTCTGCCAACCACCAACCCACCAGTCATGACCTCATCCCGTCGCAAAGAGATTCTTAAAACCCTGCGAAAGCTCGTGATGTTAGCAATCTTCGGACTAGGGCTATGCTGCATTTCCCCTCCTTCGTCAGCTGAAGAAATCGCGCCAACACCCACAGCTGAGCAATTGTATGAGCAAGGCAACTATAAAGAAGCGATCACCAAATGGCTATCCTCAGGCCCCTATGAAACCCTGAGTGCCGCCACTCTCTACAACATCGGCAATACTTGCTACCGCTCCGGCTCGCAAGGACAAGCAGCCCTCTACTACCGCCGCGCACTCATGGTCGAACCCCAGCACGCCGAAGCCCGCCAAAACCTGCGTTTTCTTGAGAGAAAATTCGGCGCCCTCACCATCAAGCGCCCGGATTACCAATACAAACTAACGCAGATTCCCGAGACATGGCTTACCAACTCACTGTTTGCTTGCGCTTGGGCCGCGGTGATTAGCTTGCTCATATTTCCTGCCACCCGCTCGGGCAGTAAGCTGCGCATCGCCGCCGTTGCCGCTCTGGTCATCGGCCCATTGCTATCGATCGCCTGTGCCGTAGGAAGGCACTACTACCCAGATGACTCACAGTTTGCCCCATACTCGGATCAGGCAGTGATCGTGACTGATAAAGCCACCATTTTTGCTGATGCCTCGCGCAGCGCAGGGCAGGTCATCCAGGCACCAGGAGGCTCACTGTGCCGAGTCATCCAACGCAGTGATCGCTGGATTTATGTTGCCTTCGCCACCCAAACACGCGGCTGGATTCCCGTCGAGCATATCGAACCTCTCGTGCCCACTTCACCTCCCACCACCCCTTCCTTCCAACCTGCCTCGCAAGAAGAAAAAGGACCTTCTGCTTAGCAATCGAACTTCACCAGGCTCGAAAATGCTTTTCGATTGACAGATTCTCAATATTCTGCTAATCCGCTTCCATGAAACAAATTCCAGCAATTCTGTTTTTGATAATCTCCATGACAGCGATGGCGGAACCACAGAAATTGGAAAAAATTACCACGCGCGATGGCCGTGAATACCATGCTGTCACCATCGTCAGCCACGATGCCGTTGGTATCAAGATTAATCATGCCGGAGGCGTAGGGCGCATTGGATTTGAACGCTTGCCCATCGAACTTCAAAAAAAATACCAATTCGACTTTACCAAGGCGGAAGAGCAGAAAAAGCGCGAACAGCAAATTGCCATCGCCACCGAGCAAGCCATCGCGCGTGAACTTGAAAACAAGTCAACTACCAGCTCTGACTTGTCAGAAAAAATCGACACCAACGAGCTCTCCATCGCCAAAATCGATGGCTACATCAATATGATGCAGCTCAAAATCAGCGATGCACAAACTCGACGCCATAATCTGATGCAAAATGCCCAGATCGAGCGATCGCGCACTAGAACAATTTACCGCAACAGCTACGATTCCTATGGAAACCGTTACAGCAACCCCGAGATCGTTCCCGACAAAGCTGGATACGCTAAAGCTCGGCAATACGAAAAAGAAGCCATGGCGCTACTCGATAGCATCAGCCAAGCTAAGCAACTGATTGCCGCAGCAGAAATGCGCAAAAAATTTCTCAGCCAACCTACTGCCAAGTAATCCAGCATCATTCCCAAATTCATTTCAGCGGCGTAAAATTGCTCGTCATGCATCGCATCGCTCTCGACACCTCGGGCGACTTCATTTAGAACATCCGAGTGCTGATTTTCCGCGAAATCGGCACGTTGCTTGCTTAGTTTCCTCTCAGCAAACTACGCCAATTCATTTTTCGCCATCTAACCGAACTTCTCTTTGTGTCTCAAGAACCAATCGCTCGCCAACGTCTTCGTCTCGAGGGCTTCGAACTCATCGATGAAACTCTAACATTTCTCGTCGAATGCCTCGGCGACGCACTCAAAGGCCTCGGCGAAGACAAACTTCTCCCCTACCTTCCTTGGTCCGATCATGAAGTGCCTGATGAAGCCCCTCCCGAAGGCATTCAGCAACTATACTCCATTGGCTTCCAACTCCTCAACATGGTCGAGGAGCGCGTGGCAGCCGCCATTCGCCGTGAGCGCGAGAAAGAACTCGGAGCAACTTCCATCCGCGGCCTCTGGCCCCAGGCGCTGCGCGATATGCAAAACATCGGCCTCAGCCCCGAGCAAATTCTTTCCGTCTTAGCAGACGTCGATGTGCAACCTGTGCTCACCGCCCACCCGACCGAGGCCAAACGCGCCTCTGTTCGCGAGCGTCACCGCGCGCTCTACGATGAACTGGTGCGCTACGAGTTTCCCAAATTCACCAATCGCGAAAAGCGCCGCATCCGTGATCGCATCGTCACCGCTCTGCAAACACTGTGGCGCACTGGTGAAATTCACCTCACGCGCCCCGATATTTTCCGCGAATTACGAGACGCCATTCACTACTTGCGCGATCTCTTTCCCGCCGCTCTTGATCGGCTCGATCTACACTTTACGGAGGCATGGCGCGATGCCGGCTTCCCGCTCGACCTCCTGCGTGCAGCTGGAAACATTCCGCGCTTGAGCTTTGGCACATGGATCGGCGGCGACCGCGATGGGCACCCGCTCGTCACCCCCGAGGTCACCGAAAAAGCACTCAAACTTCTCCGCCGCGGCGCCTTCCAACTTCTCCAACGAGAACTCTCCCTTCTCTCACAAACTCTCACCCTTTCGCTGCACCTCAATCAAGTGCCTGCGGAAATGACCAGCCGCATTCAAGAACTCGCCGCAGCACTTCCCGAGGAACTAACCTCAGAAATCTTTGACCGTTTCGGCGAGGAACCATGGCGTCAATTGGCCTCGCTCATGATGCTCGCAATCAAGCATGCCGAGGAAATGGACGGCAACCTCTGCATCTACCAGCGCCCCGAGCAAGTCGACGCAGATCTCGCACTCATCGCCCGAACCATTTCCTCCAACGGCTGTGAATTGATCGTCGAAGAGCACATTCGCCCTCTTCGCCACAAACTTCAAATTTTCGGATTCCACCTTGCCACCCTCGATATCCGCCAAAACTCGGAGTTTCACGATCAAGCCATCGCTCAACTCCTCCATGCCGCTGGCATTTCCGATGGTGAAAACTACGCGCAATGGGAAGAAAGCAAGCGAGTCGAGTTCCTGGCATCCGAGCTCCAATCCGCGCGACCTTTTCTGCACGATACTTCCGTCGCGGGAGAGCAAGCTCAGCTTGTTTTGCAAGCCTATCGTGTCGTCGCCGCGCATCGTCGCAGCAATGGCTCATCAGGCATTGGAGCACTCATTGTATCCATGACCCGCCAAGTCAGCGATCTCCTCGGAGTTTTCATCCTCTCTCGCGAGGCTGGACTCATGGAACAAGATGCTGCTGGCCTCTGGTGCCCGCTCGAAGTCGTGCCGCTCTTCGAGACCATGGACGACCTCGATCGCGCACCGCAAATCATGGAGCAATATCTCACTCATGAGATTGTCATGCGCTCTATCCTCAATCGCCACCGCAGCTGCACCGGCCTTGCCTGCACTGCTGGTCCAGCCTCTCAGCAAATCATGCTCGGTTATTCAGACTCGAACAAAGATTGCGGAATCCTCGCCGCCCAATGGGCTCTTCATCGTGCCGAAACACGCCTCACCGATACAGCAAAGCAGTTCCAGCTCCATTTCCGTTACTTCCACGGTCGCGGTGGCACCATTTCCCGCGGCGCAGGTCCCACCCATTGGTTCATGGCATCACTGCCTCACGGATCCATGTCAGGCGGCTTCCGCATGACCGAACAGGGAGAAACCATTGCCCAAAAATACGCCAATTTGGCGAATGCAACCTACAACCTTGAACTCCTCCTCGCAGGAGCCGCTGTTACCACTGCCCATCACAGCCATAGTCCTGCACCGAGCAAAAACGACCAACTTTTCCGACTTCTCAATCACCTATCCTGCACCAGCACAGCCGCCTACCAAGGATTTTTGCGTAAACCCGGCTTCATCGACTTCTATCGTCAAGTGACACCAATCGACGCTTTAGAAAACGCCCGAATCGGCTCGCGCCCTGCACGCAGAACTGGCAAAAAAGGCCACAGTATCGCGGATCTACGAGCAATTCCGTGGGTGTTCTCTTGGACCCAAGCTCGCTTCTACCTCCCTGGATGGTTCGGTGTCGGATCCGCTCTCGAAGAACTTCATCTCCAGCAACCCCAAGAATTTGCAGCACTCAAGGAAGCCTTACTTGATACCCCTTTCATTTCCTACCTCTTCACTAACGTCGAAACCAACCTCCACTCTGCCAACCCAGAAATCATGGCTGACTATGCCACTTTGGTTCTCGACAAAGCCCTGCGCAGCAACTTCATGAGCCTCATCACCGAGGAATTTGAGCGCACCAAGGAACAACTCGCAGCCCTTTTTGATGGAGGCATGGAAACCCGCCGCCCGCGTATGGCAAAAACTCTAGCCATCCGCGATGAACCGCTCGCCGTATTGCACTCTCAACAGGTTGCCTTACTGCGCGATTGGCGTAAGGCGCAAAGCCAAGAAAACAACGAACAAGCAGAGCAAATCCTACCGAAACTACTGCTCTCCATCAACGCTATCGCCTCAGGCCTGCGCACCACTGGTTGATCTGCTAGCACGACAAATGACGCCCTCTTGCTGATGATGTTGATTTTAATCCTTATCATCAGCCCACAAAAAAACCTCGCAGCGTAAGCCACGAGGTTTTTTTGCATCGAGCGCGAGCGCTGCGATTAGCGAGAGTAAAGCTCCACGATCAACTGCTCATTGACCATTGGATCTACGTCCGAACGCTCAGGCACGCGAGAAATGGTGCCAGTGAGATTGGAACGATCCAGAGTCAACCAGTCAACCAATGGTACGGCTTGTGTCAAATCAAGCATGCGCAGACCGAGTTGTTGTGAAGATGGCTTAGCGCCAAGTTTGATCACATCACCTGCTTTGCACTGATAGCTTGCAATGTCAACAACGTGACCGTTCACCAGAACGTGACCGTGATTGACGAGCTGACGAGCTGCCTGACGAGAGTTGCCGAAGCCGAGGCGGTAGCAAACATTATCGAGACGGAGCTCAAGCAATTGAAGAATGATTTCACCGGTGATACCACGACGGCGAGCAGCCTCTTCGTAGTAACCGCGGAATTGTTTTTCCAATACGCCGTATTGGAAACGAAGCTTTTGCTTCTCGCCAAGAGCTACCGAGTATTCGCTCTTCTTCTTACGACCAGCGCGGATGCCATGCTGACCGGGTGGGAAGTTGCGACGCTCGAGTGATTTGTTCGAACCAAACAAAGGCACACCGAAGCGGCGGCTGATTCGTGTGCGTGGACCTGTATAACGTGCCATGATCTTGTGAGTAGTATGTATGTAAAATTAGACGCGACGAGCTTTCTTAGGGCGGCAACCGTTGTGTGGAACGGGTGTCACGTCGTCGATCGAGATGATTTCAATGCCAATGGTTTGCACGGCACGGACAGCGGACTCACGACCTGAACCTGGGCCCTTAACGCGGACTTCAGCTTCACGGAGACCGTGACCCATCGCTTGGCGGCAGGCATCTTGGCAAACCACTTGAGCGGCATAAGCCGTGCTCTTACGGGAACCTTTGAAACCCATCTTACCAGCGCTGGACCAGCCAAGAGCATTGCCCAAGGCGTCAGTGACGGAAACGAGAGTATTGTTGAAAGTTGAAGTGACGTGAACAATGCCTTTAGCAATGTTTTTGGAGCCCTTCGCTTTGTGAATTTTAATCACCTGCTCTTCGCCACCGGCGATTTCAGCGAAAATATCGCGACGCTCATCTTTTTTCGGAGCAACAACCTCGGCGGCTGGTGCTGCGACTGGAGCTTCTGCTACTGCGTCGGCTTGTGGTTCAATCGAATTGTTGTTTTCCTCGGACATAGTAATCAAGATCTAATTATTTTTTAACACCAACGGTTTTCTTCTTACCTTTGCGGGTGCGAGCATTGGTGCGGGTGCGCTGACCGCGAACGGGCAAACCACGCTTGTGACGGATGCCACGATGGCAATTGATGGATGTCAGGCGCTTCAGAGAAACCTGACGCTCACGACGAAGGTCACCTTCGATCGCAATGCCATTGCTCTGGATCGCTTGAGCGATTTTCACGAGTTGTTCCTCGGAAAGCTGTCCTGTGCGGATATCGGGATCAATCCCGGCTTGCTCAAGGATTTTAGTGGCTGTCGGGCGACCGATACCATAAATGAAGGGAAGAGAAGCTTCGATGCGCTTCTCATTTGGAATTTCTATACCGAAAATGCGGGCCATGATGTTTGCGTAGATTCGCGTTAAATGCGCATGCAGCACGTTGGTGATGCGTTGCGGGGCGGCGTTGATACCAGAGATTCAACCTCTGGCAAGCATGAAATGAAAAAAAAGTGAAATTTTCTGCAAAAAAGTGCATTTTCCCCGTTTCGCGCTCATTTACCCTCGTATTCATGCCCAAAATGACGCACCCACAAACTGGCCACCATGCACTCCTGCACGGCCTCCATGCATGACCTATCATCTGCCTCTGCATCATGATAACCCGCTAAGTGCAACATCCCATGAACCAGGTATCTGAGTAATTCACGCAAAACTGGCTCACCATACTCAACAGCTTGACTACTTGCAATATCAGGACAAATCAGCAATTCACCATGATGAAATGTAATGACATCTGTAGCACCAGCGATGTCCATAAACTCACGGTGCACACGATCCGATTCCACGCGATCGACCATTGCGATGTCCAGTGCATCGAGCTCATCCACCGAATTTGCCGAAAGCTTCACGCGCTCGAGTTCGCGCCATGCATCTTGTGCCGCAGCATGCAACAAGGCAATTACCCCAGCAGATAAATCAATTTCTGCTTGGTGATTTTGAACATCAATTGCAATGTGAAGCCTCATAATGGAGAAACATCAGAGGCCGGACCAGGCGAAGAAGGAGGTAATATTTGACGTCCCATGGTAGAATCTCCAACACTATTTCCACCAGAGGACTTACGATCACTACCCTCTTCCGATTTATTGTAACTGATACGACTATGCATCATGCTGCGTAGGGTCGCAGCAAAGCTTTCCTTAACCCGCGTCAGATCGCGTAATGTAAGAGCGCAATCATCCAACTGACCATCATTCCACCGCGACTTCACGATATCATCGACTAGCCCGCGAATCTTAATTGGATTGGGTTTTTTCAGACTACGGGAAGCGCTTTCGATTGCATCTGCTAAGCTTAAAATCCCAGTCTCCTTTGACCTCGGACGGGGGCCTGGGTAACGAAAGTTTTTGTCGTCGATCTGCGGCAAATCTTCCACATTCTCTAATCCCCTACCCACTTTATCTTGTTCGAGTGCTTTTTGCTCCTGCGCTTTGCGATAGAAGTAATACACCATCGAGTCACCATGGTGCTCCAGAATGGCATCGATGATTCTTGGATTGAGTTTATGCTTCAGGGCCATGTCCACCCCATCTTTCACATGGGCAATGATCACCAAGGCGCTCATCGTCGGAGTCAAGAGGTCATGCGGATTTTCCATCCCTTCAGATTGATTCTCGATGAAGTATTCTGGTTTTTTCAATTTCCCGACATCATGAAAATAAGCGCTCGCCCGACACAATACAGCATTAGCCCCAATTGCCTCTGCCGCTGATTCAGCCAACGATGCCACCACTAAACTATGATGAAAGGTGCCCGGAGCGTTGAGCTGCATTTGCTTAAGCAGCGGATGATTCAGGTCGGCCAACTCCAGCCAACTGATGTTGGTAGTCAAAGAAAACGCCCCCTCAAGCAAAGGAAGTAACCCACTCACAATCAGGGCAGTAATGAAGCCGACCGAGAATGCGACGACAAACATCGTACCGTCCGACATAATCTGTGTCGTCTGCGGCATGCGATCCAAATGCAACACCTTGCCAAATAGAATCGTAAACAACAGCGCTAGCGCACCTGCATAAATACCCGCGCGTAACAACTGCACTCGTTTGCGTACACGACTCGTAAGCATCACCACCGCAATGCCACACGCCAAACTCATGATTAAATAAACGATCACTTCATCAGATGGAACCAACAAAGTGCCCGCCATGCTAACAAATACCGCGCTAAACGTACCGGCCCTTCGTCCCAACAAAACCGAGTGCACCATCGGCGCCAGCGCAAAGGGAATCAATAGGAGCTTATACTGCACTTGCATTCCATTGAGGTCGACCCAATAGGAAATCAAACGCACCAGAACAACTTGCAACAATACACCACCTAATAACAGCAAAAGCACGCCATTTTTGCGCAGTAACTCACGATGATTGATCCGGATCATTACCAACGCTGTTAGCGAGAGAGCAATGGCGGCACAGGCCGATTTTGCCTCTTGGCCAGCCAAAGTCGATGACGGCTCTTGATTTACAACTAGCAGGGTAAAGCAAATCACAAAAACAGCAGACAGCAACCAGTGGATCCAACGGGCATTGCCTAGCACCGATGAGATGCGCTCTTCCGCATCATACACCCGACGTTTTTTTCCCGAAGACAGCCCCTTTTGAGCCAATCTCCATCGTTTGAAAGCATCCCAAAATCCCACAATCGTTTTTGCTCGGTTGATTCGCGCTGGGAGCAGAAGGCTCCGAACGACGTCGTCAGGCTAGACTAGCCTGTGCCAACTTGGCAAGAAAAGTTTACAATTTAGCACGCGCCGATTTCGTTTTTATAAAAAAAAACGCTAAAAGAAGCAAGATTACTCCCTTTAGCGCTATTTTATTAAAAAACACTTCGAGCTTTTACGCTGCAATGTCGTATACCTCAGCGATCTTCTTAAAGATTCGATCTCGGCGTTCACGCGCTTTCTCGACGTCCTTCGTCTTGAGAGAAAAACGCATCCGCTCTGATGTCGCATCAGCCTTGTGAATCGTCACATGGCACCACCAGATTCCACGATTGTTCCAAAGATGATGGTTTTCATTTCCATCGTTGATCTTCATCACGACTGTTGCAGTTTTTTTCATGCGCGACGAATTTGACGTTTCTGTATGACAAGTGCAACAAAAAAATACAAAAAAGAGTACAGAGTCAATTTATAGTACAAATTAAAATGCCGTTTTGATCGTGAGAAAAAAACATTTAATGCAGGAAAACAAAAAGTAGCACAAGGCCAAATAGTAGACAGATTAAGTATTAGCGCCGCATGTAAAAAGATCCGAGTGTGAAAAATTCTCAAACACATCCAACTTTAACATTCTATTCAATGGTCCAATCACACGGCAAATGATCCACCTAGAAAGCAGAGCAGACGACAGTCACAAGGGCTAATGATCCCGCGTAACGTAACAGGAAATCAAACCGCAATTTGCAACGTTTCGAGCTTTTGAAAAATCCGATCACGGCGCTCGCGAGCCTTTTCAATTTCTCGCGTTTTTAGTGAAAAACGTAAGCGTTTCGCCGTAGCATCGGCCTGATGAATCGTGAGATGGCACCACCAAACACCACGATTATTCCACAGGTGATGGTTTTCGTTTGTTTCATTTACACGAAGTGACAGCTTGGAAAACTGGGTTGTTGCAATAGCGTTCATGCGAGGTGGAATAAAGCTACATCCAGAACACGGATTTGTATATGAGACTTTGCGTAAAAAACATGTGAATTTGCGCAAGATGACAATCTCAAGTTTACAGTGAATCCAGTGCCTCAGCAAACGCCTTGCAGATTTCCTCAGAGCCTTCCATACCCAAGCTTACACGAATCAAATGCGCCGGCACGCCACATCCTTCGGCCCACGGGAGCTCACGATAGTGCGCGAGCAATACGTAGGGACAAATCAAAGTGAAAGGAGTGGCAAAACTAGGCCCCTTAGAAAAAGGAAGTGTGTCATAGAGTTTCGCCGTTTTTTTCGGCGACTTCAAAACAAAAGAGAGCAGGCCACCATATCCGCCGTCAGGCTTGCGAATGGCATCATACTCTGCGCGGCAAGTCAACGAGGGATGCCATACCTTTTCCACTGAAGGATGAACCGCCAGCATCTGGGCGAGAGCTAGGCCAGATTCGTTCGCCGCTTTCCAAAGCGATTCATTTTCTTTCAGATTCGCCAAAAGGGCAAGACTGTCTGCGGCATATAGTGGGGCGCATTCGGATACTTCTCCAGCCAGTGCGACGGAAAAATCCGCATTAAATGGGCTGTCTTCCCGCACCACAGCCATGCCCGCCATCACATCACCTGAGCCAGAGATCCACTTCGTGAGACTCGTCGTTACCACATCAGCAAAACGCAGTACATCAATGTTGCCAGGGCATGCCGTAGAGTCATCGATGATCAGAGGCGTACTTCCGGCACGACATGCCTCAGCCACACGTGTGAGATTCACTGTGCGCAGTAATGGATTGCTAGGCACCTCCAAAAAGACACCGGCAAATTCTCCCTGTCTGATCCGATGGATGGCCTCATCGAGCGATTCACCCGATCCCTCGTTAAGGAAAACCACGCCATTACCGAACATTTCCTGCACTTTCAGGCAATCGACATACGGGAACTCAATCTGCAACGTTTTCTTTCCCATGCGCAAACCAGGTAAGCTACGCAATACTGAGGTGCATGCGGCCATACCACTAGCAAACACAAAAATTTGATCCTTGCCAGCACCCACGATCCGACCAATCTTAGCGCGTAGAATTTTCGATCTGCCAGAAGGAGGCGTATTGCCATCGAGTATGTCAATTGCCTGACGACTGCTCACAACTTCGCCCGAAAACCTCCAGTAATCGACAGCTGTTTGCGCTGCTTTTTCAGGGACAATCAAAGCTTGTAATCCATGGAAACTCGCGATGCGTGTCGCCACTTCCGCACGTCTTTCTACGTAACGCTGGGCACGTTGAGCAGAGACGCGAGAGGGAAAAATTACCACATTTTGCCCGTCCACAGCCAACTCCTTTCGTGCCACTTCAAACAACCTCTCGACGGCAGGATGGCGAAAAAAACGTGGATAGCCCAATCTCATCTTGCGCACCACACGATCTCGCCCCTCTTCGTAATCGACAATCGCTTTCCATGTAGGCAAGCAGACTGATACTGCATGAAGTGAGTCAGGTAGAGCGATGCCCAAGTCTTCTTCCGTCCACGCTGGATTCTGTAAAAAGTTTCGCATCCTCGGCGAATTTCATAGCACAGCATATCGAGAGTGCCAAGAAAAAACATCCGTTAGGAAGCGAAACGGTTGGATTACTCCTCGCGACGAGCACCCATAACTTGCATGAGGTAGTAGACTAGCATCGCAGCTGAGCCAATAGCGCCAGCCACATAAGTCATGGCAGCCCAAAAAAGTGCATTTTTCGCCCGATCATGCTCCATACTATTGGCCAGACCACTGCTTTCCAGCCATACCATCGCACGTCGACTCGCATCGAACTCCACAGGTAATGTCACCAAAGCAAAGGCAGTAGTGACACCAAGGCAGGCGACAATCACCCAGATCAGCGCGCCATTGCCAAGTGCAAACATGCCAACCACGCCCAGAAGCATCACAACATTCATTAACTGGCTTGCAATGTTGACCATCGGCACCATCCGTGAGCGGAAACCCAGCCAAGCATAAGCCGTTTGATGCTGAACTGCGTGGCCGCACTCATGGGCTGCAACAGCTGCCGCTGCAACACTGTTTTGGTGATACACTGACTCGCTTAAGTTCACCGTCTTATTCGTCGGATCATAGTGGTCCGTCAGGTGTCCTGGCGTGTGCATCACCTTGACGTCGTGAATTCCATTTTGCCGCAACATCATCTCTGCGACTTGAGCACCCGTAATGCGCAGCGGAATCTGTGAATACTCATGAAACCGCCGCTTGAGCGTCGAAGATATCAAAAAGCTTAGCAACATTGTACCACCCATGACAAGGAGGTAGCCCATGTGAATGCCCATAAAGCCCGAGCCCCCCGTCGGTGTCGTCTGTGATAAGCATGCAGGAATCATTGCAACAAATTCGATCATGATTCAAATTATAAATCGAATCCTCGAATCTGCAAGGAACCACCGTGTAGAAAATACGATCATTTTTCCACTCGACACGAAAGCCGCAAGATCGCTCAAGGATTCAGCATCAATGCATCCGCTGTAAGCTCGGCGAAAGAGCCGGGACTGCCCATGTATTGAATCACCCGGTTTTGATCGAGCACATAGGCAAAGGGACGAGATTGCACGCGATACTGTTTCGCCAGAGCACTATCCGCATCGCAGATATTGCGCCATGGTAAAGAACCGTTTGCTTGCAGCAAGCGCAACGTCGTCGAGCTGTCATTCGTCACGCCTATCAACGCAAAATTTTTGCCCTCCATCTTTTTTGTTAGCTTCTGATGAATGTCGAGAAAACGCTCGAAGTCGTCCATGGCCGTGTTCCAGAATATCAACACCACCACTTTTCCCTTGAGCTCGGAAAGGCTCAGTGGATTACCGCTCACATCAATGCCTTTCAAATCAGGGGCCTCACGTCCTTTAGTGAGATAACGGATCACATATAGCTGATCATCAGCAAGCTTCGCGATCGTCACCCCATCGATCTCCACATGCGCACTTTCAATGATCGCTTTGCGGATCAGATTCAAACGACGCTTCATCGTCTTCACATCATCACTCAAGCTCTCCAACAACATGGCAACCCCCAGTGCGGCAACGCCTTGTACCGCACGATCCGGATTTTCTTTTTCGATCCTCTCTAACAACTTCATCGAACTCATATCGCCCACAGCCACTAAACCCATGCACATAGAAGCAAGACGCGGACTACGCAAATGTTGTTTTTCAACAACTGCGCTCACCTGCTGCACAATCTCGGCACGTAGTTCTAGGATATCAGGAGAAGCGTCTTGCGCTGGTAATGAGCGCACCAATTTTAACAACCAACTCGCTGTCTCCAAACAGGCCTCTTGATCCAGAGAACCACGAAGAGCGCTCCAGATTTTTTTTGCATATTCATCACCAGAAGGACGCTGATCCCAGAGTTTTTGCTGAGCCTCTCTCGTCTTAGCGGCACTCAAACTTAGCGTCCAGACATCCATCTTCCCCTTAAACTCCTTGCGAAGTCCATCAGCCATGGCAACACTCTGAGCAAAGACGCTAGAGTTAATTAGGCTAACAATAATTGTGAGTAGAAACAAGGTGCGCATGCAGCGGATTGTAAGCACTTCCCTTCAGCAAGCAATTCATTTGCCCGCGGAACTGCAAAAAATTCTCCAAAAACCGTTTGCCGGATGAGCCTTAGTCACTATACGGCTAACAATATCAAACTACTACCACCAATTACTACAGCTGTATCCATGACAACCACCCCATTTGCAGGTGGATCCTCCAAAGAAGTGATATCCCCCTCTGCGCCAGCGCCTAGACTCGGCGGTTGGTTCGTTGGAGGCACTTACGGTCAAGCAGACTTCGGTCACAATGGTATCGAACTTATTCCCGGCTCCATCATCGACGACGTTGACTTCAACTGAGCGGGACCCAGGAAATCGGGCCAGCGCTTAAGCGATGATTAGGGTGGGTAGGTGCTGAAATCAACGCTAGCCTAAGCCACCAAAAACGATTCAACCCTGAATCACTAAAAAACATCAAAAATACCAGTTGATTTGATCATCGCACCTAGAGCCATCCCCGACTTCAACCGTGGAAACTCTCAGAGAAAAACCATTTCGCGTGCAGCAACGCCAGGCTTCAAAAATAGAGTCATTTACAAATACTCTTATCCTAGCACTCGTTCATGACTCTATTTATGAGATCTTCTTCATATCCGCCTCGCAAAGCTGTTATTGGCCGCGCGCAGACGCCGTTAAGACTCTCAGCATTTCGTTCGACCCCTTGCGAGTATGTCGCAATAGAAAAACGTGCCATGCACAGCGAGCGCACGCCATCCATGTAACTAAAATAGATGCTTAACGCAACCAAAAACAGAAGAATTATTCGCAAGCTGAGAAACAAAATGCAATCAATCCTTGGAAAAGTGCATTGTTTCCATTTTGCGTGATCGCACATCCCCCCACTACACCCTCTCGAAACAACCATTTCGGCCACATTCATGGCTTCGAGATGTCTCATTTCCCAGCCCATGGCAGGATATAGAGATCTTCACAACGCTGCGCGATTGATCCCCGATAACCATCGAGCAGCGGCTTTACTCTCAAATCCGCTAGAAATCAAAACTCACAACGGCACTAACATCGCCACGGCCATGGCGGCGATGCCTTCTTTGCGACCGACGAAGCCCATGGTTTCGTTAGTTGTGGCCTTGATGCCTACCCGCGCAGGGTCGAGCTGGAGTGCGGTGCCCATGGCTTGACGCATGGCATCGCGATGTGGCAGCACCTTCGGAGCCTCGGCGATGATGGTGGAATCGATGTTGACCAGTCGATACCCCAATTCCTCGCAGCGCTGGCGGCATTTTTCGAGAATTTTCAGGGAAGAAATCCCCTTACAAGCAGGGTCTCCCGGAGGAAAAAAGAAACCGATGTCAGGCTCGCCGAGCGCACCGAGCACGGCATCTGCTACGGCGTGACACAAGACATCCGCATCCGAGTGACCGTCCAATCCCATGGTGTGAGGAATTTCTACACCACCCAAAATCAGCGGACGGTTCTCCGCAAAACGATGCACATCATATCCAATTCCAATCATATTCGACGCACAGAGAACCAGTATCTCCCGTCGGGCGCAACAGCAAACCACCCAGCATCGGGGATTTTTTCTGCGACTCTCTGCCTGATTCTCGACGCACGCAACTTGCGACATGATCGACTTTACCCTTTGCAAAATCCCCTACAGCGTTCACAGTGCCTGCCAGCAACCTATTTTTGACACCATGCAAACTACCAGCTTCCTCAAATCCCTCTTCGATCTCACAGGCAAAGTCGCAGTCGTCATCGGCGGCACTGGCGAACTCTGCGGCACGATGGCAGTCGGCCTCGCTCGCGCAGGTGCCGAAGTCGTGCTCGGCGGTCGCATCCCCGAGAAAGCCGAGCGTCGCCTCGCCGAGATCACCTCGCACGGTGGCAAAGGCTACTTCGTGCCCGTCGATGTGACCTCCCGCGAGTCCTTGCAAAATCTGCTTGATACCGTAATCGAGCGCTCAGGCCAAGTGGACATCCTCATCAACGGTGCAGGCACCAATTCCCCTACTCCATTTCTAGAAGTCTCCGAGGAGGAATACGCTCGCATCATGGACACCAACCTCGCTGCGGTGTTCCGTTCCTGCCAGGTATTCGGCAAATATTTCATCGATAACTCCCAGCCCGCCTCGATCATCAATCTTGGTTCCATTTCTGGCCTCAGCCCGCTTTCCCGCGTGTTCACCTACTCCGCCTCGAAAGCCGCGGTGCACAATCTCTCGAAAAACCTTGCGCGTGAGTGGGCCGATAAAGACATCCGCGTCAACACTCTCGTTCCGGGCTTTTTCCCCGCCGAGCAAAACCGCAAGGTGCTCGATGAATCACGCGTGCTCGACATTCTGCGTCAAACTCCCGCATCACGCTTCGGCAATGCCGAAGAATTGATCGGAGCCACCCTGCTGCTCGCCTCATCCACCGCAGGCTCATTCATCACCGGTCATGAAATGATCGTCGATGGTGGGTTCCACGCGATGACAATCTAATCATTCTACTAACTCATCAGCGAGTTCGAGAATAAGGATCTTCTTCACCGATTTTTCACAAAATCGCTCTCGCTCTTTGCGCCAATCCCGCCTACTCTGCGGCGAAAGAATTTTCTATGGCGCGCACCACTCCAAGCCCATCATCCAAGTCCAGCAAAACACACAGCGCTGCCACCCGCAGCAGGCGCTCACGTGAGCCCGAGCACCAGCCAAAATCACTGGGATCACTCCTTGTTTTCTGGCCCTTCCACTTGTTCCATTTCGTCATCCGAAATTACTCGACGCCCATTCGTTTCCTGCTCCGCCTGATCGGAGATCCCGCCATCGCAGGGCTCTATGTGTTGGTGTTTTTGAGCATTGTTTACGGACTCCGCTCGAAGCAATACGATCTCGGAAAAATTCATGAAATGCCCGAGCGCTCGATCATTCTCGACCGCCGCGGCACCGAGCTCGCACGACTCCACGGCGAGATCCGCGACATCATCTCACTTGACCAAGTCGCACCCGATTTCCGCAAAGCCATTCTCGCACGCGAGGACGAACGCTTTTATCAACACGGCGCCTTCGACCCCATCGGCATCGTCCGCGCGTTTTTGAAAAACCTCCAAGGCAAACGCGAGGGCGCATCTACCATCACCCAACAGCTCGCCTCGGATGTTTTCAAGCTCAAGCGCTATGGCGAAAAGAAAAGCCTCTGGCAACAAATCGACCGCAAGTTTTTGGAAATCGCCATCGCCTACCGCATTGAGTCCTATCTCGGCACCAAGGATAAAGTGTTAGAGGCCTATCTGAACTCGATCAACTGGGGCCGTTCCATCCGCGGCATCCAAGAGGCATCGCGCATTTACTTTGAAAAAAATGCCTCCGAGCTCAATCTTTCCGAGTCCGCCATGCTCGCAGGCATCGTTCGTGGCCCCGATGCCTTCAATCCCTTCAACAACATGGAGGCCGCCATCCGCGAGCGCAATAGCACGCTTGATCGCATGGTCACCGCCGAAGTCATCAGTGCCGAGCAAGCCGCAGCCGCCAAGCTGCAAACGCTCGACATCCGACCTGCCAATCGCCGCAAAATCCGCGAGTCCTACGCCCTCGATGCCATCCGCCGCGATCTGGAAATCATTCTCGAAAAAGAAAACATCGAGCTCGGCGGGTTGATCATCAGCACCACCATCGATCAACTCATCCAGACCAAAGCTGAAGAAGCCGTCGAGGCATCGCTCTCCAAAATCGAAAGAACCTCTGGTTATCCACACCAGACCCGCGCCAAGTGGCAGTCCATTCCCGAAGGGAAAAAAACACCCACCGCCTACATCCAAGGTGCTGCCGTGGTCATCGAGAACCACTCCGGACAAGTGCTCGCCTTCGTCGGTGGTCGCTCTGCCGATGAATCTAAATTCAATCGCGCAATCCAAGCCAAGCGCCAAATCGGTTCCGTGTTCAAACCTTTTGTCTATCTCGCAGCGTTCGACAAAGGCCTACGCCCGAACACCATGATCTCCGACTCCTACATCTCTGCTGGCGAAATCAAAGGAGCCCCCGCAAGCTGGCATCCCAAAAACTCCGACGGCACCTACGGCGGCAATCACCCCGTTTCTTATGGCCTGATCAAATCCCGCAACACCATGTCCGTGCGCGTCGGCAACTACGCTGGATTCGATAACGTTGCGAATGTCTGCACGCAGGCATTCAATGTCGATCTACCACCCACGCCCTCCTCCTATCTCGGCTCATGGGAGGCCACGCCCTATCAAGTTGCCTCTGCCTACTCGATGCTCCCTAACGGCGGCGTCCGCTATCGACCCTATTTGATTTCCTCGATCCGCAAACGCAGTGGCGAGATTGTGTATCAGACCGATACTCTGCCCTTCCAGGCTGGCTCACCAGGCTCAGCCTACTCGGTCTCGCGCATCCTCCAAGAAGTCACCACCAGCGGCACAGCTTCCGCCGTTCGCCGACTCGGCTTCGACAAGCCATGCGCGGGCAAAACAGGCACTACGAACAATTTCAAAGATGCCTGGTTCGCGGGCTATACGTCTTCGCTCACCTGCGCCGTATGGTGCGGCATGGATGACTCGACGCGCACTGTTTCCGGAGGCTACGGCGCCACTCTCGCCCTACCGATCTGGGTGGACATCATGAAAACGGCCGACCGCCTTGGCTATAAGGCCAATCCTTTTACTGAAATGACACCCGAGACTGGCCTCGTTTCCTGCACCTTATGCCGTTCTTCAGGCAAGCGTGCCACCGAAGGCTGCCACGCCGCGAATACTTCGTACGTCGATCAAGTGCATCCCGATAGCTTGCCCGCAGAAAATGACTATTGCCCGATCCATCCGATTCGCGCCGTGCCGCTCGATGACTCCGATGCAGGAAATAGCGCACCGAGACCGCTCGATCGTCCGATCCGCGCCATCCCTGTCGAAGATCCCAATCAACCAAGCAATCGCCCCCTCCGCGCCCAACCCGTAGAAGAAAACGATCTTCCGCAAGGCCAAGGTCGCACACCACTCCGCGCGGTTCCGATCGAGGAATAATTTCACAAAATCCCGATTGATCACCGCCCCACTCTGCGCTAACCATTTTCTCAACAAAAAACACGCATGCTCACTCTGTTAAAAATTCGCAACCTAGCCCTCGTCGATGAGCTTTCTTGGGAACTCGATCGCGGACTCATCAGCGTCACCGGTGAGACTGGAGCAGGAAAATCCGTCATCGTTGGCGCACTCAAGCTCGTGTTAGGGGAACGCGCCGATAAATCACTGATCCGCACAGGAGAAGAATCCTGCACCGTAGAAGCCGTATTTTCCCTGAGCACTGCCGAGGAGATCCAAGCGATCCTCGCCGAAAATGCGCTCGATTTTTTCCCTGATGACGACCTGATCATTCGCCGCGTCATCGGCCAATCCAACACCCGTCAATTCATCAATGACTCCCCCGTCACGCTCGGGCTTTTGAAAAAACTCGGCGAGCACCTCGTCGATCTACATGGTCCTCACGATCACCAATCGCTGCTCTCCACCGATCGCCAAATGGCCATGCTCGATGCCTACGCCAATGCCGATTCGCTAGTCAGCCAATACCGCGGCCAATGGCAACAGTGGAAGCAAAAGGTCGCCGAGTGGGAAGAACTGTGCAATGCCGATGCCGTCTCCACCCGTGAGCTGGATCTCCTGCGTCATCAAGTCGATGAAATCGACGCCGCCAATTTTCAGGCCGATGAAGAAACCGAGCTGATGAATCGCTACCGCCGCGCCAATAGTGCCGCGCGTTTGTTAGAAAACACCTCTGCCGCCATGGCTCTGCTTGCGGGCGAAGATGATGGCATTCTCACCCGCCTCAGCGAACTGCAACGCCACATCCGCGATCTGGAAAAACTTGATCCATCAATCGGCGAACGCTGCACTGGGCTGGAGACCGCAGTTGTAGAGCTGCAAGAACTCGAAAGCACTCTCTCCGATTATCTCGATGAACTCGAAATCAATCCCGAGGAAGCAGCCGCGTTGGAAGAGCGCGTCAATCTGCTAGAGTCGCTCAAGCGCAAATACGGTGGCAGCATTGCCAACATCTTGCTGGCCCGCGATGAGGCCAGCAACGGACTCGACAACATCGAGAATCGCGGGGAAAAGCTCGATCTCCTGCAAGCACAAATCACCGAGCTGCGCAGCCAACTCGATGCCGCCGCCAACAAGCTCAGCAGCACTCGCCGCAAGGCAGCACCGAAGCTAGCCAAGGAAATTGCTGCGCAACTCAAGGACCTCGGCTTCAAGCAATCAGCCTTCGAGATTTCCCTCACCGCCCTCAACGATCCCTCCTCGCACGGCATGGAGTCCACCGATTTCCTCTTTGGACCGAACCCAGGCGAACCACTTCATCCGCTGCGCCAAGTAGCCTCCAGCGGTGAAATCAGCCGCGTTATGTTGGCCGTGAAGAGTGCACTCGCCGATCAAGATGCGACGCCATTGATGGTCTTCGATGAGATCGATGCCAACGTCGGCGGCGAGGTTGCCAAAGCCGTGGGTCGCAAGATGGCCGTGCTCGGTGCGAGACACCAGGTGATCGCCATCACCCACTTCCCGCAAGTGGCAGCAACCGCAGCACGACATTTCGTCGTCGAAAAAGAAATCAGCCACGGCCGCACCCGCTCACGTCTTTTCCCTGTAACGGGAGAAGCGCGCATCCATGAGCTCGTGCGCATGCTCGGCGGCGGCGGCGAATCCGCCCGCGCGATGGCCAAGAGCCTGCTCGAAGCCTAAGACATTTCCGCGCTACTTCAGCCCAGTGCCATTTGCTAAAAAATTGGCGTAGTCGAAACTCGGATGCGATAAAAGCGCTTAGGATCACTGCCACCGTTTGTATGGGTAAAGCTTCCACTGTTGCTTGTGGCCATGGTGCTGTTCGAAACGAAACTCCACGAATTCGGCGCAAGGCTAGTGCTGGTTTCCAGTCGATAGTAGCGACCAGAAATGCTCGGGAATGTGAGCACAACATCAGCACCACTGCGAGTGATCGCAGAAATGGCGAGACGCGAAGTATTGAGCAAAGGATTGGTGCCTGCGATGTCTTCATCAGCATTGCTCACGGAGTCGCCATCGTTATCAGCAAGCGGATCTAACAAAATCATCGGCGAGCTCGTCGATGCCATGTTCGGAGCTCCCGCATCGGTCATCGCGGCGACACTCGAGGCAACTCCCGCCGCAGAAACAGCTTTGATGCTCGCATAATACACCGTGCCAATGTTGCCCGTAAAGCTGTAGGAAAATTGAGCCGCAGGCACCACTGCCTGGTCGATGAGTTGATTGCCTCCCTGCGTGGTGCCGATGCTCACGAGATAGTGAGAAATGGCATCGTCTGGCCCAGCATTCGACAGCCAAGTGATGGTGGCGCTATTTCCTAACACATAAGCTGCGCTGAGTGGCAGCGG